>NZ_VMMQ01000034.1:0-57962 GCF_013277295.1 Streptococcus sp. 477 | reverse complement strand
TAAAGTCGGGATTATATCACAAGTCTTGGCTGAGTCCAATTTCTATGGATAAAGAGAGTAAAAAGAGTGGACAAACCACTCTTTTCTTCTATTATTATAGACGTGCGTTAAGTTCTTTGCTCAATTCTTCAAATCCTGGTTTTCCAAGAAGGGCAAACATGTTATGTTTATAAGCTTCAACACCTGGTTGGTCAAATGGGTTGATAGCATTCAAGTAACCAGAAAGGGCGATAGCCAATTCGAAGAAGTAGATAGTGTAACCAAGAGTGAAAGCATCTTGTTCTGGAAGAGTCACGTACATGTTTGGTACGTCACCATCTGTGTGGGCAAGAAGAACACCGTCAGTCGCTTTTTTGTTTACAAAGTCAACGTCTTTTCCTTGAAGGTAACCAAGTCCATCAAGATCTTCTTCCAAGCTAGGGATAATCACGTTCTTGCGAGGTTTGTCAACACGGACTACTGTTTCAAACATGATACGAGTTCCTTCTTGGATAAATTGACCCAATGAGTGCAAGTCAGTTGAGAAATTAGCTGAAGTTGGGTAGATACCTTTTTGATCTTTTCCTTCTGTTCAGGCACCCCTTGTAGATGCATCTGCTGGAAATTCCCTTGCACTGGCTGGCTAGTTTGATTGACTTGCCAAGCCCTTTGCGCTTGACCTTGACCGTCTTATTCTGGCATGCTTTTCTCCTTATAAATTTTGTTGATTTGTCATATTGCGAAAACATTGAAAAACAATGACAAATTTCACAATATTATAATATAAATTATTTTTCCTATCAAAAAAGAGAGTGGGAAAGAACTTCAAACAAGTTAAAAAGTTCGTCTTCCACCTCCCCCCGCACAGTTGATCAGGCAATCTTTGGGACTTACAAAGCGAAGGAAGATGCCAATCAACCACTAAGTTATCTGTTTTTTTAAATTTAGACTCAAAAGCCTGGACTTTTTGCCCAGGCTCTGATTCAAGTTTTTAGACTCTTATTTTTCTAGTATTCTTAATTAGATATTTTATCTTACTTAGGCAGCTTCGAAAATCTGAATGGTAGAACCTTTCTCAAGTACTACTGCTTGGTCTGCTGCGACATGGAGTGTACCAGGAAGGCTCCCCTCTTTTGAACCATCAAAAGAAATCGTGATATGCCCCAGTCCAGTTAAATTTTTTTCTACTACATTTCCTACGGCAGTAATCGAATATTCCTGACTATCTACGACCAGCTTTCCACCTTCTAGTATTGCACCTAGAAGATTTTTGTTATCGATTTTAAAACAATACTCTGCTAAATCTTCCGGAGCTTCTTCTCCAAATAAAATGAGCATATTAGCGTCTTGAATCATATTCTGAGCTTCAAGCCCCACTTGAATTACTTTAGCTTCAAAAATTTTCTTCATCTAATTCCTATTCATCCTTTCTCAAATCTGTCATAAACTTATGCTTATAGATAAGTTTAACATAATAGTTGCTGTGTTTACGTGCATCTATCAAAGTTCTACTGATAAAGGCCAATACTAGCTATCCAAGCTACTAGCACCCGCGGAACACCATTTAGAAAGCGTGAATAAAGTACAGAAGGAACACCAACCTCAACTGTTTCAGCTTTGGCTTCAGATAGACCGAGTGCTACAGGGATGAAATCACAACCGTTTTGGGTGTTGATAGCAAATATAGCTGGTAGAGCCATTTGGGGTGGAATATTTCCTTTTCCGATTTCGACTCCAATTAAGGTTCCGATAATCTGACTGATAACAGCTCCGGGGCCTAACAAAGGAGATAGGAATGGCAAGGAACAGATAAAGCCAATCAAAATGAGCCCCCAGATGTTCCCCGCCAGGGGAACCATTAATTTTGCCAGCCAATTTCCAACACCTGAACCTTGAATAACCCCAATCAGCAAGGAAACAAAGGCCATGAAAGGAATGATTGTATTGAGCATTGTCTGAATGGCTTCACGAGCAGCCTGGTTGAAAGTCGCAACGACCTTCCCAGCGCCCATCCCAATTCGTGCTACAATACTTGTTTCAGCTTTTTGCTCTGTAATTTTTTTACTAGTATCGTAAGTTGGCTTTTCAGTTACCACAGTTGTCGCTTTTTCGTCTTCATTAGCAGCAGAAATTTGATTAAGGCCAACTGCTGACACATAGATTTCCTCGGTGATATATTGAGCTAGAGGGCCACTTTTCCCTGTAGCGACAATATTGATTGTAGGGATCCCCTTTTTAGGATAAATACCGCAGCGAAGAGTACCGCCGCAATCTACGATTGCTAAAGCAATTTCCTCATCTGGGATAGAAGTTTTAAACCCGTTAACAGCTTCCATACCGGTCAAATCAGCAATTTTATCTACAATATCTGGCTTTTCTCCGCCACCAGTGATATAGATGAATTTATGCTTAGCCTCACTAGGTGTAATGACCAAAGGGCCCCCGAAACCACCATTTCCTTTAACAACTTTTATACTCTTATATGACATAATTTCACTCTTTCTATCAATCAAATGTTTTACTCAAGGTAACACCTTGCTGTTTTGCTACATAAGCAGTTGTAAAATCGGTTACCCAACCGCCTACAAAGTTCATGACAATCCCAACAAGCATGTAACGAATGGCTAAGTCCGTTTGACTTAAACCTAAATTTTGAATTCCTGTTGCAATTCCCACCCATACAAACAACTCCCCAGGATTGATATGCGGGAATACACCATTTGAAGTATGGCAGAACTGCATCTGAGCTGCTACAAAACTAGGTTTATAATATTCTGGTAAGAAACGTCCCATACTAATCGCCATCGGATTCCCCAGCATAAAGGCTGAAATGAAAGGTAAAATCATATACCGGCTAACAGGATTTTTGGCAGAAATCTTAGCTAGGGAATTGACCTTCTCTTCTCCCAAGAAAGCGATAAGGGTATTCATTGCAATCAATAGCATCAAGACAAGAGGTACAATATTTGTCATCCAGCTAATAAAGGTTTCTCCACCTAATTGGAAGAGTTTCATAAAACTCTCTGCAAATTCTGTAATATAATTCATAAGGAACTCCTTTTCTTATTTTTTTTTAAATAACTGTTTAATAGATAATTGTAAGTAAGCCGCATAAAAGCCGAATCCCAGAAAAGAATCAGAAGAACTTGTCTCTTTCTCAATACCTGCCTCATGCCAAAGATAGACTTTTCTAGCATCTTCTATAGCTGATTGCATCAACTTATTTTCTTTTCTCACAAGAGGATTATACTTGTCAAAATAATGGATGTCTTCTCCAACATAATCGTCCATATTTTGAAAACGCGCTAAGATTGTGACTCCTTGCATTTTGCTAGCTTTAAGAACCCGACCGTTTTCATCAACCGCGAACATGACAATCGTACCGGATTTGATTCTTCCGGATTTCCTGCCAATCGCTACGCGCCCCAGTTTCCGGAGCATCGTATAGGTCTTATTGAAGTCTTTCAGTTGCTGCCAGCCGAGGAACATTTGAAATATATAAGCTGCCATGACAAATACAGCGAAAATTATTATCGAATTCATTAAAATACTCCTTTGCTCTTAGAAAATGATAGAAACTCTGTCTCTGTTTCTACAGCCCTCAATGCTTCTTTTAGAGAAGGCTCTCCTGCAATTCGAAAAATGTCGTCATACAATTCCAGCAATTCACTTTCCATTTTTCTTTCAATTTCTGAGGGTATGGCGACTAGAAAGATAAATTCAATCCATTCATCTCCTTTTTGATAAGGCTCTTCTAGTTTTCCGAACATTAAAATAGTCTTTGCATAACCCTGGTTAATTGTATGGGGGAACGCAATTCCTCCACCAAAAATGGTTGATTGCTTTTTCTCCCTATCAATTATCCGATTTCTAAAACCTTCATCAATCATCTGAAGTTTCTCTAACTCCGCAGACATATTTAGCAAGTATTGCTGATAGGTTTTTTGGGGGCTTAATCGAATAAAACGTAAGCTGACTGTTTCTAGATTTTTTTGATGAAAAGCATTGGCTTTCTGCCATTCTTCCTGCAGCCATTGATCATCAAAAAGATGATTAACTTGAATGACTGGAGATTTAGAATCTTTATATTTTAGAGGAACTGTCGTAAAAATCGCGAAATAGTCCTGATTCAATTCCACATTAAAATCCTCTTCAGAATACTGAGTAATGTCTACATCATTTCCAATGACTCGTCTGAGTTGCTGGATAATCATCGCAGCAGTTCCTCTTCCTGTTGTGCAAACCACAGCTATCTGCTTGCGAGAACCCTTAACAGCAGAATTTTGTTTTCTTAAAATCATTTCAAAATACAAAGCCAGATATCCGATTTCAGATAATTCCAATTCAGAACCAAAAATTGTAGATAGTTCTTCTCCAGCAATTTTCGCCATTTCAAAAGCAAAAGGATATTGAGTTTGAACCTCGCCATGAAATATATCATTAGCTTGCACATGGAAAATCAGTCGATTGATTAAGGACCCTAAATGAGACTTGATTTCTTCAAATAATTCTTCATCATCAAAGTGAACCAACATAGTTTCTTTGACTTTCTTGACAATCCCTTGAAAAATGTATGCAAGCTGTTCAGATTGATAAGACGGCTTGCTTAAAGTGTCAATAAAACGGACATTAAACGGAAAACACAAAAAGTCTATCTCAAACTGACTGAGGGAAATCTTATAAGTCACCTCAATATGATAGATTAATTTCTCAGCCAAATGTGTCTCTGTTAAATCATTCCTATAGTAGGGAATAGGACAATTCAACACCCTAGATGTATGAATACGATCCACCATAATTGAAAGGGTCTTTCGAAGGAGCTCCTGTGTTTCTTTAGGGATTTTATAATCCTGGACTAGCGTCTCCAGAAAAGAAGATGTTGCCTCAGTGAGTGTCCTTCCTTCAAAGTAAGGAGCCACTTGGTGAATATAGAGCAAGCGCAAATTCAGCTCGCTCCCCAAGACCTCCAGCCCACGATTGGGCTTTCCTGAAATAGTGATAGAGTAACTCTCTGCCAAAGATTTTACTTGTTTTAAATCCTTATTAAGGGTACTTCTACTAACACCTACTTCCTCAGCCAAATCGTCAATAAGAAGAGGGGAGGTTGACTCAATTAAACGTTTTAGCAAATAGGCGATTCTTTTACTGGAAGAATTGAAGTCACTCTCCTGTTTTAAACTACCAGATAAAATCTTTTCCAACTCTGTATAGTCATACACTTCTAACATTAATTGATCATCTTGTGAGATAATCTGGATATTAGGAGCCAAAACATCATTTAATTGTTGGATACTCTTTTGCAAGGTTTGCATACTAATATCCAGCTCCGAGCGCATATCTACCAAGAAATAAGTTGGCTGTGAGACCATTTTTTCTAAAATGTTATACCATCGATTTACTAAGGTCAACTCTCTTCCTCACCTTCATTTTTTTAACCGCGAGTTTTACCTCCGGCAATATTTGTAGTGACACCTGTTATATAGCTAGAACGGTCTGAAATATAGAACGCTACAAGATCAGCTACTTCCCGTAGTTTCCCACTCCGTCCCAATGGAGTCGTTGAAGTTGAAGCATAACCAGCTCGAATATCTTCTACCGTCTTTCCACGGGTATAAGCAAGAGCTTCCTCGTAAGAAAGAGTTCGAAGACCCGTAGCTTCCATAATTCCTGGAGCAATTCCAACCACACGTACACCATGTTTACCAAGCTCTTTCGCCCATGAACGAGTGTAACTATAGACTGCTGCTTTCGTGGCAGCATAGGCACTTTGTCCTTCAGAACCTTCCAAGCCTGCTTCTGAAGCCATGTTTACAATTACACCTTTTCTATTTTGAACCAGAATCCGGCCTACTGCCTGGCTAACCAAATACAGACCTTTTTGGTTAATCATTGTTACTTTTTCAAACGTTTCATCGTCTAACTCGTAAGGACCTTTAGGATTTTCTGCATCAATTAATAATCTAGGGACATTAATCCCCGCATTGTTGACCACCGCATCAATATTGCCAAATCTTTCAACTATTTTAGCGACTCCTACTTCTACTTCAGAGCGAGAAGTTACATCAACTTTTACAAATAATAGATTCGGGTGACGCAAATCGTTGTCGCTAAGGTCAAAATTCGCTACATTGACACCTAATTCCAGCAATTCTTCAACGATTGCCTTACCGATCCCAGATGACGCACCCGTCACAAGAACTGTTTTGCCTTTTATATTTAACCAATCATTCATTTTGATACCTCTCAAGTTTTATTTACAAGGCAATTATACAGCGCTTTCATAAAAGAATTAAGACACTCTTTTTTACACTGTTCAAAAAAATGATAAACTAATTAAAAGGCTTGTACTAAAAATCCACAAGAAATGAACTTGTGGATCTTTTTTATTCTGAATTAGCTCAACATATATGAGAATCAAAGACGTGCATTCAGTTCTGCACCGAGCTCTTCAAATCCAGGTTTTCCAAGAAGGGCGAACATGTTACGTTTGTAGGCTTCAACACCTGGTTGGTCAAATGGGTTGATAGCATTCAAGTAACCAGAAAGGGCGATAGCCAATTCGAAGAAGTAGATAGTGTAACCAAGAGTGAAGGCGTCTTGCTCTGGAAGAGTCACGTACATGTTTGGTACATCACCATCTGTGTGGGCAAGAAGAACACCATCAGTCGCTTTTTTGTTTACAAAGTCAACGTCTTTTCCTTGAAGGTAACCAAGTCCATCAAGGTCTTCTTCCAAGCTAGGGATAATCACGTTTTTACGAGGTTTGTCAACACGGACAACTGTTTCAAACATGATACGAGTTCCTTCTTGGATAAATTGACCCAATGAGTGCAAGTCAGTTGAGAAGTTGGCTGAAGTTGGGTAGATACCTTTTTGGTCTTTTCCTTCTGATTCACCAGCCAATTGTTTCCACCACTCTGAGAAGTATTGAAGTGATGGCTCGTAGTTTACCAAGATCTCAGTTGCATAACCTTTACGGTAAAGGATGTTACGAACTGCTGCGTATTGGTAAGCTTCGTTTTCAGAGATTTTATCTGAAGTGTAGTCTTTGCGAGCTGCGTTCGCACCTTCCATAAGGGCTTTGATGTCAGCTCCTGATGCTGCGATTGGAAGCAAACCAACAGCTGTCAAGACTGAGAAGCGTCCACCTATGTCATCTGGAACAACAAATGTTTCCCAACCGTTAGCATCTGCTTCAACCTTAACAGCACCTTTTTGGCGGTCAGTTGTTGCATAGATACGTTTGTTGGCTTCTTCTTGACCGTATTTCTTAACCAAGAGTTCTTTGAAGACACGGAAAGCGATAGCTGGTTCAGTTGTTGTACCTGATTTAGAAATCACGTTTACTGAGAAGTCTTTGTCTGCAACATACTCTACCAAGTCAGCAAGGTAAGTAGATGAGATTGAGTTTCCTGCGTAAAGGATTTGTGGTGCCTTGCGTTCTTCTTTTGTTTGCAAGTTAGCAAAGTGGTGGTTCAAGAAGTCGATTGCTGCTTTGGCACCAAGGTAAGATCCACCGATACCGATTACAACCAAGACATCGCTGTCTGATTTGATTTGCTCAGCAGCTTTCAAGATACGGTCAAATTCTTCACGGTCGTAGTTTTCAGGAAGATCCAACCATCCCAAGAAGTCGCTACCAGCACCAGTCCCTTTACGGATCAATTCATCTGCTGCTGTTACTTGTGATTGCATGTATTCCACTTCATGTGGTGCAACAAATTTGTCTAAAACTTTTGAATAATCAAATTTAATATGTGACATGTTATTCCTCCAATATTTCTTCTTTTCTATCATAACGCTTACCTTCGTTTTTTTCAAGTTTTTTTGTCGAATTTCTCCAATTTTTATCAGAATTCAAACGTTTGCGTAAAAATCCCACATTCCAAAAATTTTGAAAAAATAAAAGAAAGAACGACTAGATGTTCCAGTCGTTACAGTTCATTCAATAAATACTCAAATAATTCTAAATTACCATCTTCTTCATTAACCAGAAACTCTGGATGCCACTGCAAACCGATAATGCGGTGTTCGTCGATAGATTCAATCGCTTCAATGGTTTGATCTCTCGGATCAATAGCAGTTACACGGAAATTAGATGCCAATTCTTTGATACTCTGACGATGGACGGAATTGACCTGACTTTCTTTTCCAAATAGCTTGGCAACCACGCTTCCTTCCACTGTCTCAATAGAGTGAGATGTTCCGAAAGGGAGTCCTTGCCAGTGACCTTCGATTTCTTGATTGAGGGTTCCACCAAAGGCAACATTGACAAGTTGAACACCGCGACAGATTGCCATAATTGGTTTATTCTGACGGAGTGCTTCTTTCAAGAGTGCCAATTCAAATTCATCACGGACCAGATTATAATCATCGCTCTCGATGGTCTTTTTCTCTCCATAAAACTGAGGATGAACATTTTGGCCTCCTGTCAAAATCAATTTGTCAATCATTTCTACATAATCGCGTACAACTGACTCATCACCAACAGGAATGACTAGAGGGAGACCACCGACTTGACGAATGCTCTCTGCGAATCTACAAGATACAGATGAATGAATGTTTTTGCCTTCTGTGTCTACGGGACATAGATTTGCAGCAACTCCTACAACGGTTCTAGGCATGATGTCTCTCCTTTCGAATATTAATACTCTTCGAAAATCTCTTCAAACCACGTCAGCATCGCCTTACCGTATATATGTTACTGACNNGGCTAGCTTCCTAGTTTACTCTTTGATTTTCATTGAGTATAACGATAGTCCTATCATATCACTCAAAGCGTCTTTCGTCTAATATGTTTTTTTTAAGACTGTGATAAAAATTTTTTATGGACAAGAAAAAGCTGCCCCATAGGACAACTTCTTTCTTATTCAAAAACAAATTGATTGTGATAGAGTTCTGAGTAGAATCCACCTAGTTTCAAGAGTTCATGGTGGTTACCACGTTCAATGACCTCTCCATCTTTAAGGACAATAATCTGATCAGCATTGAGAATAGTTTTCAAGCGGTGGGCAATAACGAAACTGGTTTTGCCTGCTACAACTGCCTCCATGGCATGCTGAATCTTGCTTTCTGTCACCGTATCTACGTTTGAAGTGCCTTCATCGAGAATGAGAACTTCTGGATCTGTCATCAGGGTTCGAGCAATGGAAATCAATTGCTTCTGCCCTGTCGAGAAGATACTCTGCTCATCATCAATAAGAGTATCGTACTTATCAGGCAAACTTTCGATATAGTCGTGAATGTGGCTTGCTTTGGCTGCTGACTCAACCATTTCCTGACTGGCATCTGGCACACCGAAACGGATATTGTCTCGAATGGTTCCGCTAAAAAGAACGGAATCTTGCAAGACAATTCCCACTTTACTTCTAAGACTATCTAAATCATAGTCACGAATGTCTTTATCATCAAAATAAATACCGCCAGCATCAACATCATAAAAGCGATTGATGAGGTTCATAATAGTGGTTTTCCCTGAACCCGTTGGCCCAACAACTGCAGTCATCTGGCCTTTAGGGGCAGAAATGTTGACATCTTTCAAAATAGGTTTATCAGGCAAGTATGAAAAATCGATATGACTGATTTCAACACCTTCTTGCAACTGAGTGAAGATTGGAGCCTTTTCAGGTCGGATTTCTTCCTCTGCATCAAACATTTCCTGTATCCGTTCAGCCCCTGTAAAGGCCAACTGAAGACTTCCCCAACTAGCTGCAACTTGAATAATAGGCTGGTAGTACTGTTGTGAAAATTGGGCAAACATCACAATCAAACCTAGGGCTGTACTTGTTTCAATAGTCTTATCGTTTAATAGAACGGCCGAACCAGCAAAGATAACGACGGCTGTATTAACCAGACTCATCCCATTCATGACAGGGAACAGAATTCCTGAGAACATCCTTCCTTTAAAGGTCGCCTTGCGTACGCGCTCATTTTGTTCAAGAAATCCTGCCATCATATCCTCTTGAATTCCTTGCACAATCACGGCTTTTTGGCCTGAGATACTCTCATCCATATAGGCGTTGAGCTTCCCTACCTCTTTCTGCTGGAGATTGGTGTATTTGCGTGCCATTTTCACGATGAAAATCAGCATAAGGAAAGCCAATGGGGTGCTTGCAATGGTGATGAGAGCCAGCGTCACATTTCTCGAAAACATGACAAGAATCAGACCAATGTATAAAACAATATTGCTCATGACCTGAACCAGACTTTCATTAAAGGCTTGGAGGATATTATCCAAATCACTGGTAAAACGAGATAGGATATCGCCATCTTGTCGGCGGTCAAAGAAAGAAACCGTCAACTGAGCAAGCTTACCAAAGAGACCTTTGCGCATCTCGTTGGTCGATTCTGCAATCACGCGCGTCATGAGACACATGTATATGACACTAGAAATAAATAAAACCAAAACCAGCAGACCAAGATTGACCATGATTCCTGATAGACTTTGCCAAACAAGTTCTGGATTGCCATCTTGATAAGCTTGGACTAAATTAACTAGTTGCGTCACTGCTTGTCCAGAAAAGACCGGAAATAGGGCTTGAGCAAGAGTCGCCAGAACAATCATCAGGATAACAACTACAAATGATAGCTTATAAACTTTAAAATAATTCCAAAAAAATTGAACTGTCTTCATTTTACTCCTCCTTTCCTTTCTGTGTTTCGTAGATTTCACGGTAAACAGCATTGTTGGCAACCAAGTCTGCATGCGTACCTTGACCAATCAATCGTCCTTGATCTAGAACCAAGATTTTATCTGCATTAACAACCGAGCTAATCTTTTGCGCGATGATAATGGTTGTCGTCCCCTTCAAGTCCTTATTCAAGGCTTCTTGCACTAGGCGCTCTGACTTAGCATCCAAGGCCGAGGTCGAATCGTCAAAAATCAGAATACGTGGATTGCTGACAATTCCACGCGCAATCGACATCCTTTGCTTTTGCCCACCTGAGAAGTTGGTTCCCCGTTCCTCAACTGGACTTTCAAAGGTTTTCTCCATACGATGAATGAATTCACTGGCTTGGGCAATAGTGGCTGCACGCTCCATTTCAAATAGAGTAGCATCTCCCTTACCCTGTCTCAAGTTATCTGCAATCGTTCCACTGAAGAGAATGGCACGTTGGAGAACGATAGACACTGTTTTACGCAGGGTTCCTTCACTCACTTCTCGAATATCCTTGCCACCGATTTTAATAGAGCCTTCTTGCGGATCAAAGAGACGTGGAATCAATTGAGCCAAGGTTGACTTCCCTGCACCAGTCGCTCCAACGACACCAACCATTTGACCAGATTCAATAGTAAAGCTCACATCTTTCAGCATCGGTTCCTTATCCATTGGATAGGTAAAGGTTACATTTTCAAAGCTAAGACTTCCGACCAACTCTTCATCTGGCACATCCTTGAAGGTCATAGCTGGCTCTGCGTCAAGAATTTCTCGAATACGACGCATAGAAATCATGGCACGGCTGACAGAATTCCCTAAAAATCCAACCATAACAATGGTAAAGATAATCTGGCTCAGGTAATTAACAAAGGAAGCAATAGAGCCAACAACTGATGGATCCGACTGAACCATCCCTGCAACTAGCCAAATAGAGAGGAATACCGCCCCATAACCGACCAACATCATGAAAGGTTCCACTACTGAAAAAGCATAACCGATGTAAAGATTTTGACCGAGAAGCTCGTCTGAAACTTCCGTAAACTTAGCAAACTGCTCTTTTTCTTGGACAAAGGACTTGACCACACGAACGCCACGCAGATTTTCCTTGGCAATGGCATTGATGCGTTCAAGAAGGGTTTGAAACTTGGCAAAACGAGGCCCCATCATTCCCATCATGACGGCAGTCAAGCCAAAAATTAAGATTACCATGAGAACAATTACCCACCACAGAGAAGGTAGGGTTTGAACCGCCAGGATAAAGGAACCGATGAACAAGAGGGGAAGTCTGAAAAGAATCTGGAAGGTCATCATGACCACGTTCTGAATCTGGTTGATGTCATTTGTCATGCGAACGACTAGATTTCCCGCATTAAATTGTTCAATATTAGCATAAGAAAAGGTTTGGATTTTACGGAAGGCATCCTCCCGAAGGTCAGATGAAACTCCTTGGGCAATATAGGCTGCAAGGACAACATTGAGACCACCAGCAACCAGACCGACTACGGCCACACCAATCAACCAAGCCCCGATACTATAAATAGCTTCATATTTTCCAGCAAGGAGGGCGTCTAAGACTTCCTGCAGATAACGCGGTTGCAGAAGTGAACTAGCAACCATCAAGCCTGTCATCAGAAGCGAAGTCAAGGCCTGCCACTTGTAGGTTTTTATTTTCTGAATCAGCATACTTTCTCCTTAAAAAATAGACAAAAGGGAGCGACAATGTGTCAGCTCCTTCTCATTCTGTTTGTGTGATGTTATTCTAGCAAAAAAGTGGGGGATTGTCAAAGAAGTCTCCTTGATACAGCTAGAATGACTAGTAATTTTCTCTTTATAGTTTCTGTTTTAACTCGACCAAGACATTCATAGCCTGCATAGGTGTCATATTGTAAACATCCAGTTTAGCTAATTCTGCTAGGATAGGATGTTCTTCAGTCGTATCAAAGAGTGAAATTTGTTCTGAGACAGTACTTGTTTGTTTCATAGGAGCAGGACTTTCTGTACCCTGATTCTCTAACTGAGTCAAAATCTTATCCGCCCTTGCTAAAAGGTCTGCTGGCAAGCCAGCAATCTTGGCAACATGGATACCGTAGGATTTATCAGCTGGCCCTGGTTCAATCTTGTGAAGGAAGGTGACCTGCCCATCCTGCTCCAAGGTTGCCACGTGGACATTGACCAAGTGTTGTAAACTAGACTCCAGACTAGTCAACTCATGGTAGTGGGTCGCAAAGAGGGTCTTGGCTCCGATATGTTCATGGATGTATTCGATGATGGACTGGGCAAGAGCCATCCCGTCATAAGTTGCAGTTCCACGACCTAACTCATCAAAAAGAATCAAGGAATTCTTTGTTGCATGCGAAATGGCATTGTTGGCCTCCATCATCTCCACCATGAAGGTTGATTGGCCTGAAACCAAATCATCGGCTGCTCCGATACGGGTAAAGATAGCATCAAAAATAGGTAAATGGGCGCTTTCTGCTGGCACATAAGAGCCCAACTGGGCCATTATCGCCGTCATGGCTAACTGACGCATGTAGGTTGACTTCCCGCTCATGTTGGGTCCTGTAATCAGTTGAATACTGGTATCTTCTGCCATCTGAATCGTATTGGGAATATAGGTCTGAGCCCCCATAACCTTTTCAACGACAGCATGGCGTCCTTTCTGGATATCAATTCGCGAATCATCTCCGAATTCAGGTCGAATCAAATGCTGGGTTTCAGCTACAACCGCCAGACTTTGCAAGACATCAACGGTCGCAATTCCTTGAGCTAGAGCCTGCAAACGCTGAATGTACTTGCCGACCTCTTCACGAATGCGCATAAAAATTTCGTACTCTAGGTTAGCTGACTTCTCACGCGCCTCCAACATGTCGCCTTCGATACGGGCTAATTCCTCGGTACCGAAGCGTTCTGAGTTTTTCAGCGTCGCCTTGCGGAAAAAGTGAGCAGGCACATTTCCCAGTTGTGAATTGGTCACATGGAAATAGTAGCCATCCTTTTTATTATAGTCAATCTTGAGCGTACTGATACCAGAGTTTTCGCGTTCCTTAGCCTCAATCTCAGCAATCCAGCTAGTCCCTTCTCTGAGAACGCGACGGTACTTGTCTAAAGTCTCATCAAAGCCAGTCCGGATAATTCCACCATCTGTAATCACATGAGGAGCTTCAGGAGCAATCGCTGCGCTAATCAAACTCTCCAACTCAGGGATTCCATCCAGTTGTGCGATGAGATAGGCTAGAGCAGGTTGCTCCATCCCTTCTAAAATCGCACGAATCCGTGGCACACTAGACAAGGTAGTCGCCAACTGCAAGAGATCCTTTGGGTTGGTCTTGCCAAAAGAAACACGACTAGCCAAACGTTCGATGTCATAAACACCCTTGAGACTGTCTGTCAAATCACTACGCTCAAAGAAATGGCCGAGAAAGACCTGCACTACTTCTTGACGTTGGACGATTCGTTCCTTATCAATCAAAGGACGATGAATCCAAGAACGCAAGAGACGCATGCCCATAGCCGTCTTGGTTTCATCCAAAAGCCAGAAAAGACTGCCTTGCTTCTTGCCTGAACGGGCATTCTCAACCAAATCCAGACTAGCCTTGGTCGCATAATCCATCTGCAAGAAATCTTTAATTTCATAACGGATAACAGGCTTGAGGTGGTTCAATTCCCTCATCTGAGTCCGATGAACATACTGTAGCAGCTTACTGGATGCCGCTTGCTCCACCGTTGCCAATCGCGAATCCAGTAAATGAAGGTCTTCAAAGTTTTCTTTTTCATAAGAGAGCACCAGATTCATCTGGCGGCTGAGGATTTGTTCTTCTTCCTCAGACAAGTCATAGCCCAACACCACTTCTCGCGCCTTGAGATTACGGATTTCCCCACAAACCAGCGTGAAATCCAAAAGACCTGTCACATAAAAGTCACCCGTCACCAGGTCCATATAAGCTAGGCCAAATTGATTGCTAGCACGGTCTATGGCAACCAAAAAATTATTCTGACTGTCCAGCTTACTGCTATCGACCACTGTCCCTGGCGTAATAACCTGAACAACTTCTCGTTTCACAACCCCAACCGCTTGTTTAGGATCTTCCATCTGCTCTGCGATAGCCACCTTATAACCCTGCTCAATCAAGACATCGATATACTGTTGGGCAGAATGATAGGGGACACCCGCCATAGGAATCGGATTGTCGGCATTCTTGTTGCGACTCGTTAAGGAAATTTCCAGAATCTGCGCAGCATTGACCGCATCCTCATAAAATAATTCATAAAAATCACCCATCCGAAAGAGCAAAAACGCATCTGGATATTGCTTTTTAATATCCACATACTGTTGCATGCCGGGTGATAGCTTTTCTGTCGCCATTTTCCGTCTCTCCTTGTCAAAAATAAGTCTTGAGAGCAACTCCCAAGACCTTACTTATCTTTCATCAAATCTAGCAAACGATCTTCCATAAGTTTGGCAACGTGCTGATCTCGACAAATAACCAATAAGGTATTGGCACCAGCAACTGTTCCTAAAATCCATTCATCCTTGTTTGCATCTACAATATTTGCCAAAACAGAGGCTTCTCCCAGTTTGGTATGAAGCACCAAGGTAAACTCTGCTCTTGCAACACCTTCTAAATGATGAGACAAAAATTCCACCAAATCAATCTTTTCTGTCTCATTTGCTAGTACATAATACACCATATCATTTTTCTTGACCTTGGTCAAGCCGATTTCGCGCAAATCACGAGACAGGGTTGTCTGCGTCACAAAAACATTGTGCGCCTCCAACCGATCTTGAATTTCTTTTTGTGTACTTAATTTCTCCTCAGTAATCATTTTTTTTATTAACTGATGACGATCTCTTTTTCTCATAAAATCCTCTTATGTGAATATTTATAACTATTTTTATAACTATATTATACCAAAAAAATAGGAGATTTCAAAAATTTTTTCTTCTTTCTTTAAAATTGTGATAAAATAGTAGAAAAGTCCAAAAAGGAGCTCTTAATGAATACAAAAGAATTGATTGCTAGCGAATTGGCTAGCGTCATTGATAGCCTGGACCAAGAGGCTATTTTAAATTTACTGGAAACCCCTAAAAACTCAGAAATGGGAGACATTGCTTTCCCTGCTTTTTCTCTTGCAAAAGTCGAACGTAAAGCACCTCAAATGATTGCGGCTGAACTGGCTGAAAAAATTAACAGCCAAGCCTTTGAAAAGGTTGTTGCAACAGGACCTTACGTCAACTTTTTCCTTGATAAATCTGCCATTTCTGCTCAAGTATTGCAAGCTGTTATCATTGAAAAAGAACACTATGCTGACCAAAATATTGGTAAACAAGAAAATGTTGTTATTGACATGTCTAGTCCCAATATCGCTAAGCCATTCTCTATTGGCCACCTACGCTCAACTGTTATCGGAGATAGCTTGTCACATATTTTCCAAAAAATCGGTTATCAAACAGTCAAGGTCAACCACTTGGGAGACTGGGGTAAACAGTTTGGGATGTTGATTGTTGCCTACAAAAAATGGGGCGACGAAGAAGCTGTAAAAGCTCATCCAATTGATGAACTTCTTAAACTCTATGTCCGCATCAATGCTGAGGCTGAAAATGACCCTAGCTTGGATGAAGAAGCACGCGAATGGTTCCGTAAACTGGAAAATGGAGATGAGGAAGCCCTCGCTCTCTGGCAATGGTTCCGTGATGAAAGTTTGGTGGAATTTAACCGCCTTTACAATGAATTGAAGGTTGAATTTGACAGCTATAACGGAGAAGCCTTCTACAATGATAAGATGGATGCAGTTGTAGACATTCTTTCTGAAAAAGGACTACTTCTTGAATCAGAAGGTGCCCAAGTTGTGAATCTTGAGAAATATGGAATTGAACATCCAGCCCTCATCAAGAAGTCTGATGGTGCAACTCTCTATATCACACGTGACTTGGCTGCAGCCCTCTACCGTAAAAATGAATACCAATTTGCTAAATCTATCTACGTCGTTGGTCAAGAGCAATCTGCCCACTTTAAACAACTCAAAGCTGTCTTGCAAGAGATGGGCTACGATTGGAGTGACGACATTACCCACGTTCCTTTTGGTCTGGTTACAAAAGAAGGGAAGAAGCTCTCTACTCGTAAAGGGAATGTCATCTTGCTAGAGCCTACTGTTGCAGAGGCTGTTAGCCGTGCCAAGGTCCAAATCGAGGCTAAAAATCCTGAACTAGAAAACAAAGACCAAGTAGCACATGCTGTTGGGGTTGGAGCCATTAAATTCTATGACCTCAAAACTGACCGTACAAATGGATACGACTTCGACCTAGAAGCTATGGTATCCTTCGAGGGTGAAACTGGACCTTACGTTCAATATGCCTACGCTCGTATCCAATCTATCTTACGCAAAGCCGATTTCAAACCAGAAACAGCTGGCAACTATAGCTTGAATGATACTGAAAGCTGGGAAATCATTAAACTCATTCAAGACTTCCCACGTATTATCAACCGTGCGGCAGATAACTTTGAACCTTCTATCATTGCTAAATTTGCAATTAACCTAGCTCAATCCTTTAACAAATACTATGCACATACACGTATCTTGGATGAAAGCCCAGAACGCGACAGCCGTCTAGCCCTCAGCTACGCAACCGCAGTCGTTCTCAAAGAAGCCCTTCGCTTGCTTGGAGTAGAAGCGCCAGAGAAGATGTGATTCAGTACTAACAATTGGAACTAAAGTTCCTAATTGTTAGACGCTAGCCGCGTATGTGCGGACTAGCTAACTGCTTCACTAGTCATGGTCTCTAAATATAATCGATTTAGAGACCATGACGTCGTAACTATGGCGATTTGCCTAATCGCTTTACTAATTCACCAAACCAAATAATATCGATTTGGTTTGGTTCATGTCGTAATCTTTTAATCACTTTATTGTAAAGTAGTCTAAGCAACTAACGCCAAATCCTATTCGGACTTTGGCTAGGCGCTTCACTAGTTTTAGGACATAAATATGATCGATTTATGTTCTAAAACGTCGTAATCTTAAAATTATTGGAACTAAAGTTCCTAATTGTTAGACGCTAGCCGCTTATATGCGGACTAGCTAACTGCTTCACTAGTCATGGTCTCTAAATATAATCGATTTAGAGACCATGACGTCGTAACTAGAGACACTTGTCTAAACGCTTTACTAATTCATCTAACCAAATAATATCGATTTGATTTGGTTCATGTCGTAATCTTTTAATTACTTGATTGCAAAGTAGTCTAAGCAACTAACGCCAAATCCTATCAGGGATTTGCTTAGACGCTTCACTAGTAAAGAAACATAAATATTATCGATTTATGTTTCTTTACGTCGTAACCAGAGACACTTGCCTAAACGCTTCACTAATTCACCTAACCAAATAATAGACTTCCTGCAAAACTAGAATCCTAGTTCATGATTGATAATACCAGCAATCAAATTCATTCGTAATCCGAAGCGTTTACGATGATTTCGATAGGTTGTTGAAAACATTTTAAACGTTTTTACTTTGGCAAAGATGTTCTCAACCTTGCTTCTCTCCTTAGATAGCGCATGGTTATAGGCTTTCTCTTCAGCTGTTAGCGGCTTGAGTTTGCTGGATTTACGTGGAGTTTGTGCTTGAGGATATATCTTCATAAGCCCTTGATAAGCACTGTCAGCCAAGATTTTACCAGCTTGTCCGATATTTCTGCGACTCGTTTTGAACAACTTCATATCATGACAATAGTTCACAGTGATCTCCAAAGAAACAATTCTCCCTTGGCTTGTGACAATCGCCTGAGCCTTCATAGCGTGGCATTTCTTTTTACCAGAATCATTCGCTAATTGTTTTTTAGGACGATTGATTTTTACTTCCGTCGCATCAATCATTACCGTGTCCTCAGAACTGAGAGGAGTTCTTGAAGTTGATAAGGATTATGCTCTGGTTTCTTGTCTTGTTGCTCCTGGTTTTGAATTTGAGGATTTTGAATTATTTGAAAGGGTAGATCTACTGGCGACCTATCTAGAGCACAAGGAGATGATTGAGCGTTTGACCAGATCCTAGTCTTGATAAGCAAATTTAATCTGATTTAGCAATGTTAGGATTTCTGATAATTGTGTTATAATGTTACCAATAGGAGATAATAGATGACAAAACAAGTCTTATTAGTGGATGATGAAGAACACATTCTGAGATTGCTTGACTACCATTTAAGTAAGGAAGGCTTTTCTACTCAATTGGTAACAAATGGACGGAAGGCCTTAGCTTTGGCAGAAACAGAACCCTTTGATTTTATCTTGCTTGATATCATGTTACCACAATTAGATGGCATAGAAGTTTGTAAGCGGCTGAGAGCCAAAGGCGTCAAAACTCCAATTATGATGGTTTCTGCGAAAAGTGATGAATTTGATAAGGTTTTGGCCTTGGAATTAGGGGCTGATGACTACCTGACCAAGCCTTTTAGCCCTAGAGAATTGCTGGCGCGTGTCAAGGCTGTCCTCAGGCGAACTAAAGGAGAACAAGAAGGAGATGATTCAGATAATATCGCTGACGATTCTTGGCTATTTGGGACCTTGAAAGTATACCCTGAGCGTCATGAAGTCTACAAGGCGAATAAGTTACTGAGTTTGACCCCAAAAGAATTTGAACTCTTGCTCTATCTTATGAAACATCCCAACATGACACTGACTAGAGAGCGTCTTTTGGAACGTATCTGGGGGTATGACTTTGGGCAGGAAACACGTTTGGTGGACGTTCATATTGGTAAGTTGAGGGAAAAAATTGAAGACAATCCTAAAGCCCCTCAATTTATTCGAACCATTCGGGGTTATGGTTATAAGTTCAAGGAGTTATAGATGAAACGCTACCTTCAATTTTGGCTAGTCAATCTAAGTGTTAGCCTCATTCTGATTGCAGGGATGGCATTAACTTGGATCAGTAAAGGCATCGGTCTCTTTCTTCTAGCCCTTTCTTTGGGACTGGGTGGCTACTGGCTCTTTTGCCTTTGGAAATGGGAAGTTGCTTTTGAGACCTTGCACCAACCTCTCTTGACCAGTAGTGAATACTTTTTAGAAAAAGGGCAAGAAGACTTAAAGTCTTTGGCTCAGTATGTGTCTGGCCTAAAAACCAAAGTCTCCCAACAGGATCAGCAATACAAGGACCTAGCCGAAACAATGGAGGTTCTTCTGTCGCACCTAACCATGGGGACGTTTTTAGTTTCCGCTCAAGGTCAGATGTTATTATCCAGTCGCTCTCTGCCTCATTATTTTCCCGATGTGGACGGCGACATAAGTTCACTTGATGACCTCAAACGGATGGATATTCGGAATTTAGTTCACCAAGCCTTTGATCAAAAAACAAGGTTAAAACAAGAAGTAAGTGGGTTTCATGAGGGTGACTTGATTTTAGAAGTGACAGCAGTTCCCGTTTTTAGCCCGACCCAATCTGTGGAAGCTGTGCTCGTCTTGCTATATGATTTAACAACGATTAGAACTTATGAAAAGTTAAATTTAGCCTTTGTCTCAAATGCCTCCCATGAATTGAGGACACCAGTTACTTCGATTAAGGGCTTTGCTGAAACCATTAAGGGGATGTCAGTTGAAGAAGAAGCGCTCAAGGATGACTTTCTAGACATTATTTACAAAGAAAGCTTGCGTCTTGAGCATATTGTTGAGCATCTTCTTACCTTATCTAAGGCTCAACAAATGCCTGTACAATGGACGACCCTTTCTTTGGCAGAATTTGTACAGGATTTGACTCAAAGCTTGCAACCTCAGCTCAAGAAGAAGGATTTACAGCTAAAGGTGCAGGTGCCAGATGATGTCACCCTCGTATCAGATAGTCAATTACTTTCCCAAATCTTACTCAATCTTTTAACCAATGCCATCCGTTACACTGAACAAGGGGGAAAAATTGAGGTCAAGACCCAAAAGGTGAACGAAGGCATTAAGATTTCTGTGTCAGATACAGGGATTGGTATTAGTCAATTAGAGCAGGATCGTATTTTTGAACGTTTTTACCGAGTTAATAAAGGTCGAAGCAGACAAACTGGTGGCACTGGTCTTGGCCTTGCTATTGTCAAAGAACTTAGTCAATTATTAGGTGGCCAAGTCACGGTGACGAGTCAGCTTGGCAGAGGCAGTTGCTTCACGATTTTTCTTCCTAACCAATCTTTCGCACAGGACTAATAATTTTTAAAGCTATTTTTAGGAGCAGCCACTTTTCAAAAGTGGCTTTTTTTGATTCTTTACACAATCTTTACATGAATCAGGGATAAACCTTTACAAAGACTTGTTAGACTATAAGTGTAGTAATCCTACACAAGAAAAATACATAGAAATAAAGGTGATTATTATGAAATTCAAAAAAATGCTTACTCTTGCAGCCATTGGCTTATCAGGATTTGGGCTTGTTGCCTGTGGCAATCAGTCATCTGCTTCCAAACAGTCAGCTTCAGAAACGATTGAGGTGATTTCACGAGAAAATGGCTCTGGAACACGGGGTGCCTTCACAGAAATCACAGGGATTCTCAAAAAAGACGGTGATAAAAAAATTGACAACACTGCCAAAACAGCTGTGATTCAAAATAGCACAGAAGGTGTTCTCTCAGCAGTTCAAGGGAATGCTAATGCTATCGGCTACATCTCCTTGGGATCTTTAACGAAATCTGTCAAGGCTTTAGAGATTGATGGTATCAAGGCTAGTCGAGACACAGTTTTAGATGGTAAATACCCTCTTCAACGTCCCTTCAACATTGTTTGGTCTTCTAATCTTTCCAAGCTAGGTCAAGATTTTATCAGCTTTATCCACTCCAAACAAGGTCAACAAGTGGTCACAGATAATAAATTTATTGAAGCTAAAACCGAAACCACAGAATATACAAGCCAACACTTATCAGGCAAGTTGTCTGTTGTAGGTTCCACTTCAGTATCTTCTTTAATGGAAAAATTAGCAGAAGCTTATAAAAAAGAAAATCCAGAAGTTACGATTGATATTACCTCTAATGGGTCTTCAGCAGGTATTACCGCTGTTAAGGAGAAAACCGCTGATATTGGTATGGTTTCTAGGGAATTAACTCCTGAAGAAGGTAAGAGTCTCAGCCATGATGCTATTGCTTTAGACGGTATTGCTGTTGTGGTCAATAATGACAATAAGGCAAGCCAAGTCAGTATGGCTGAACTTGCAGACGTTTTTAGTGGCAAATTAACCACCTGGGACAAGATTAAATAAAATGTTTGCTCCATAAATCTCTAAAGAGATGCAGACGTTTCATCGTACAATAAGATAAAGAAGGCAAGTAGGGAGGTGTCGTATCTCCCTTACTTTCTTCACTAGAAAGGACAAGATGTGACAAAACAAGCCTTCAAAGAAGCAGTTTTTAGGGCAATTTTTTTCATGAGTGCAACAGTAGCTGTTGTAGCTATTTTGCTAATCTGTTTCTTTATTTTTAGTAATGGCTTACCTTTCATGGCTAACTACGGCTTTGCCCGTTTTTTATTAGGCAGTGATTGGTCGCCAACGAACATTCCGGCAAGCTATGGTATTTTACCAATGATCGTTGGTTCCTTATTAATTACCTTAGGAGCGATTGTGATTGGGGTGCCAACAGGCATCTTGACATCGGTGTTTATGGTTTATTATTGTCCAAAGCCCGTCTATGGCTTCTTAAAATCAGCTATTAACTTGATGGCGGCCATTCCATCTATTGTTTATGGTTTTTTCGGCCTACAATTATTGGTGCCTTGGATTAGAAGCTTTTTAGGAAATGGCATGAGTGTCCTAACCGCTTCGTTACTATTAGGAATAATGATTTTGCCAACCATTATCAGTTTGTCAGAATCTGCTATCCGAACAGTTCCCAAAACGTATTATTCTGGTAGCTTGGCTCTAGGAGCTAGTCATGAACGGAGTATTTTTAGTGTCATCTTGCCAGCTGCGAGATCTGGTATTTTATCAGCAGTTATTTTAGGAATCGGTCGCGCAGTAGGTGAAACCATGGCAGTTATTTTGGTGGCAGGCAACCAGCCGATTATTCCAAGTGGACTCTTTTCAGGAACCAGAACCTTAACAACCAATATTGTTCTGGAAATGGCTTACGCATCAGGTCAGCATAGGGAAGCCCTTATTGCAACCTCAGCAGTTCTCTTTTTCCTTATTCTCTTGATTAATGCCTACTTTGCCTACTTGAAAGGAAAATCATCTTATGAGTAAATACCTGCTAAAACTTCTCGTTTATTGTTTTTCAGCTTTAACCTTTGGCTCTCTCTTTTTAATCATTGGTTTTATCCTCATCAAAGGCTTACCTCATCTAAGTCTATCCCTCTTTTCTTGGACTTATACTTCTGAGAACATTTCCCTTATGCCAGCGATTATTTCCACCGTTATTCTGGTCTTTGGTGCTCTTCTTTTAGCCTTGCCCATAGGGATTTTTGCTGGTTTTTATCTTGTGGAATATACAAAAAAAGATTCCCTTTGTGTTAAAATCATGCGATTAGCCTCAGATACCTTGTCTGGGATTCCTTCCATTGTTTTTGGTCTGTTTGGCATGCTCTTCTTTGTAGTCTTCTTAGGTTTTCAATACTCTCTGTTATCAGGAATCTTAACCTCAGTCATCATGGTGTTGCCAGTCATTATTCGCTCAACAGAAGAAGCCCTTTTATCTGTTAGTGATAGCATGCGTCAAGCAAGTTATGGACTTGGGGCAGGTAAGTTACGGACTGTTTTTAGAATTGTTCTACCAGTTGCCATGCCAGGTATTTTAGCTGGAGTGATACTAGCTATTGGCCGTATCGTTGGTGAGACAGCTGCCCTCATGTATACATTAGGTACCTCTACCAATACGCCAAGTAGTCTCATGTCTTCAGGTCGTTCTCTAGCCCTGCATATGTATATGCTGTCAAGTGAGGGGCTACATGTCAATGAAGCCTATGCTACCGGTGTGATTTTGATTATTACTGTTTTAATGATAAATACTCTATCAAGCTTATTATCTCGAAAACTTGTGAAAGGAGCTTCCTAGTATGGGAACATTTTCAGTCAGACACCTAGACTTATTTTACGGGGACTTTCAAGCCTTAAAAAATATTTCGATTCAATTACCAGAAAGACAGATTACTGCCTTGATAGGCCCATCTGGTTGTGGTAAATCAACTTTTCTAAAAACCCTTAATCGGATGAACGATTTGGTTCCTTCTTGCCATATTGAAGGCCAAGTCCTCTTAGATGAGCAAGATATTTATAGTAGCAAATTCAACCTTAATCAGCTACGTAAGCGTGTAGGGATGGTTTTTCAACAGCCTAATCCCTTTGCCATGTCTATCTATGATAACGTGGCTTATGGCCCAAGGACACATGGTATTCGAGACAAAAAACAATTAGATGCCTTAGTGGAAAAATCTTTAAAAGGGGCAGCCATTTGGGACGAAGTCAAAGATAATCTTAAAAAGAGTGCCATGTCCTTATCAGGCGGTCAGCAGCAACGCCTTTGCATTGCGCGAGCTTTAGCAGTAGAACCTGATATTCTGTTAATGGATGAGCCGACTTCAGCCTTAGACCCTATCTCCACTTTAAAAATTGAAGACCTCATTCAGCAACTAAAAAAGGATTATACAATTATCATTGTTACCCATAACATGCAACAAGCTTCACGTATTTCAGATAAAACTGCTTTTTTCTTAACAGGAGAAATTTGCGAATTTGGAGATACCGTTGACGTGTTTACCAATCCAAAAGATCAGCGCACAGAAGACTATATTTCAGGACGGTTCGGATAAGGAAGGAAAAACCTATGAGAAATCAATTTGATTTAGAATTGCATGAATTAGAACAATCCTTTTTAGGACTAGGGCAACTTGTCCTTGAAACAGCTTCAAAAACCTTACTGGCCTTAGCCTCCAAAGACAAGGAGATGGCAGAGCTAATTATCAATAAGGATCATGCTATCAACCAAGGTCAAAGCGCTATCGAATTGACCTGTGCCCGTTTGTTGGCCTTGCAGCAGCCACAAGTGTCTGACCTTCGATTTGTGATTAGCATCATGTCTTCTTGTTCAGACCTTGAACGTATGGGAGACCATATGGCAGGCATTGCCAAAGCTGTTTTGCAACTAAAAGAAAATCAACTAGCCCCTGACGAAGAACAGTTACACCAAATGGGTAAATTATCCCTCAGCATGCTAGCCGATTTATTGGTTGCCTTTCCTTTGCACCAAGCCTCAAAAGCTATTAGTATTGCTCAAAAAGATGAACAGATTGACCAATATTATTATGCCTTATCAAAGGAAATCATTGGACTTATGAAAGACCAAGAAACCTCAATTCCCAATGGAACTCAATACCTTTATATCATAGGGCATCTGGAACGCTTCGCTGATTACATTGCTAACATTTGTGAACGCCTAGTCTACCTAGAAACAGGAGAACTAGTGGATTTGAATTAATTCAACTAATCCTTAAAAGAGAAGAGTACGATTAAGTGCTCTTTTTTATGGTTGTAAAAAAGTTCATTTGACCAATTTAAGCAGTGTAGATAGTGAGGAGCTGTTTCAATTCTATCGTGAACGAGGGAATGCTGAAAACTTTATCAAAGAAAGGAAAGCAGGATTCTTTGGGGATAAGACAGATAGTTCGACCATGGTTAAGAATGAAGTACGTATGATGATGGGCTATCTGGCTTATAATCTCTACCTCTTTTTAAAGCAGCTAGCTGGTGATGAAGTAAAGGCCTTGACTATCAAGCGTTTTCGACCTCTCTTCCTTCATATTGCCGAAAATATGTCTCTACTGCTAGACGACATATTCTCAAATTCTCAAGTCTATACGCCTATTCAAAACAGTTTCAAGCCTTATTTGATACAATCTGCCAGATAAATCTGATACTCCCTGTTCCATATAGAGCTAGAGAGCAGGGGAAAACATGCCTAACAGAATAAGTCACCTTATTTTAGAAATCGAGCATCAAACCAAGGGAGGAGTCTGCCCTTTTTTAGGAAAAAATCAAGACAAATCTCCTCAATCATGTCTCAAATATTAGAAATCAAGCAAAATCACCAGAAGGACAGTAGTTTAACTAGCTTTTCTGGTGATTTTTGAACTGTGTAGTTCGTTAGTGCCAGATATGAATAATTTGGGATGATAAATCTTTCTTCCTCAGGTAGCCTATCATAATACTCTTCAAAAATCTTATCAAAAACACTCTCTTTCTTTTGGGCGATAGTTTCATCTTCGTATGTAGGAGTCCTCATCAAGAAATACTTCAATTTTAGGTATTCCTTATCCAACTCTATATAACTTGGCATCAACTTGTAATCTTCAACCCCCAAACGCTCAGCGATATATTTTAACTTTGTTAGTGTTGGTCTGGATTCTCCATTTTCAATTCTAATTAATTGACGGATACTCAATTCAGACTCATCACCACAAAATTCTGAACGACTGATTTTTTTAGCCAAACGTAATCTTTTAATTTTTTCGCCAAACTCTCGCAAGCTACAAGAACCTCCTGAGTTGTTTACCTCTATTATAAGCATATACTGAATCAAACTATCTATCAGATTTCTTCTCACTTTAACTAAAGACTAAGAGTTTATCCCTTCATCTCGGTTTTTGTGTATTTTTGAAGTCACAAAGACACCACTTCCCAGCAATGCAAGTGCAAAATCCTCTAGAATATGATAGAATAAGAGAAAGGACTCTATTAAGGAGGAAATCATGAAAAAACAAACCGTCGCCGTCTTGGGGCCTGGTTCCTGGGGAACTGCCCTTTCACAAGTCTTAAATGACAATGGACACGAGGTACGTATTTGGGGAAATCTTCCCGAACAAATCAATGAAATTAATACCTATCATACTAACAAACACTACTTTAAAGATGTCGTTCTAGATGAAAATATCATTGCCTACACCGACTTAGCAGAGGCACTGAGAGATGTGGATGCGATTTTGTTTGTTGTCCCAACAAAAGTGACACGACTTGTTGCCCAACAAGTTGCACAAACCTTGGACCATAAGGTTATCATCATGCACGCATCAAAGGGATTAGAACCTGATAGCCATAAACGATTATCAACCATTCTTGAAGAAGAAATTCCTGAACATCTCCGTAGTGATATCGTCGTTGTTTCAGGACCTAGTCATGCAGAAGAGACCATTGTGCGTGACCTAACTTTAATAACTGCTGCTTCTAAAGATTTACAAACAGCTCAATACGTTCAGGAGCTATTTAGTAATCACTACTTCCGACTTTATACCAATACGGATGTTATCGGGGTCGAAACCGCTGGTGCTCTCAAAAATATTATCGCTGTCGGTGCCGGAGCTTTACATGGTTTGGGATTTGGTGACAACGCTAAGGCAGCCATCATCGCTCGAGGCTTGGCAGAAATCACCCGCCTAGGGGTAGCACTCGGGGCTAATCCACTGACCTATAGCGGCTTATCTGGTGTGGGAGATTTGATCGTAACAGGAACCTCCATCCACTCTCGTAACTGGAGAGCCGGAGATGCTCTTGGTCGTGGAGAATCCCTAGCTGATATCGAAGCCAATATGGGCATGGTGATTGAAGGAATTTCAACGACTCGAGCAGCCTATGAGCTAGCGCAAGAACTTGGAGTCTATATGCCGATTACGCATGCCATTTACCAAGTTATTTACCAAGGAACCAATATCAAAGATGCCATTTATAATATCATGAACAATGAATTTAAAGCAGAAAATGAGTGGTCTTAACCCTCTAGAGAAAGGATTCTTATGGCACTGAAAGTTAGAAAAGCAGTCATTCCTGCCGCTGGACTAGGAACTCGATTTTTACCAGCAACCAAGGCCCTTGCTAAAGAAATGTTGCCAATTGTAGACAAACCAACTATCCAGTTTATCGTGGAAGAAGCTCTCAAATCAGGTATTGAAGATATTCTGGTTGTCACTGGTAAATCAAAACGTTCTATTGAGGACCACTTTGATTCAAACTTTGAATTGGAATATAATCTCAAAGAAAAAGGGAAAACAGATCTGTTAAAATTAGTAGATGAAGCAACTGGTATGCGCCTTCATTTCATCCGCCAAACTCACCCTCGTGGTCTTGGAGACGCTGTCTTACAAGCCAAAGCTTTTGTGGGGAATGAGCCCTTCGTTGTTATGCTGGGTGATGACCTTATGGACATCACAGACGAGAATGCCGTTCCTTTGACAAAACAACTGATGAATGATTACGAAAAGACACACGCATCAACCATTGCTGTCATGCCCGTACCACACGAAGATGTTTCATCATATGGAGTTATCGCTCCTCAAGGTGAAGGGATTAATGGTCTCTACAGTGTCGAAACTTTCGTTGAAAAACCAGCTCCCGAAGATGCACCAAGTGATTTAGCAATTATCGGTCGTTATCTTCTCACACCAGAAATTTTCGACATCCTCGAAAAGCAAGCTCCTGGTGCGGGAAATGAAATCCAGCTTACCGACGCTATTGATACCCTTAATAAAACACAACGTGTTTTCGCCCGTGAATTTACAGGAGCTCGTTACGACGTTGGGGATAAGTTTGGATTTATGAAAACATCTATTGACTACGCCCTCAAACATCCACAAGTCAAAGATGACTTAAAAGATTACCTCATCCAACTGGGAAAAGAATTGGCTGAGAAGGAATAATACTCTTCGAAAATCTCTTCAAACCACGTTAGCTTCACCTTGCCGTACTCAAGTATAGCCTGCGGTTAGCTTCCTAGTTTGCTCTTTGATTTTCATTGAGTATAAAATAAAAAAAGATAAGGTTCAAAAAATGCCTTATCTTTTTTCATTCCACAAATTTTCATCCCATTCCCTTGTAGAGAAGTAAGACTGCGAGTCCTACGAACAAGACTAACGCTACCAGTCTCTGACTAGCACTATACATCCGTCTTTCTCCTCTAACTGGAAAGATAATTGCTAGAAATGCGCCACCAACTGCACCTCCGATATGGCCTGCTAGGCTGATTCCTGGAATCAGAACACTTCCAATAATGTTAATCACAAAAAGTGTCAGATAAGACTGTCCTAGCTGTTGGATATAAGGATTACGAGTTGCATAGCGAAGAATGATAATCGCGGCAAATACACCATAAAGAGAGGTGGATGCACCTGCTGCTAAGGATTTGGGACTAAATACAAAAACAAAGAGATTGCCCATCATTCCTGATAAAAGATAGAGAAAGAAAAACTGCTTAGAACCGAAAATCTCCTCTACCTGCCTTCCAAGATAATAAAGTGAAAGCATATTAACAATGAAATGCTCCCACCCAATATGAACAAAAATAGCCGAAAAGAGACGCCAAATTTGCTCGGGAAAGAGGCGAATGGCAGGCCCATACATGGCTCCAAATCGAAATAGAGTATCCGCCCTGTCAAAGTTTCCTCCTGTAGTTACCAACATTAGTAGAAATACCACGGCCGTCACTAAAAGAAAGAAACTCGTCACAGGGTAACGCCTATCAAAGATTTCCTTCATCAATCAAAACCTCCTGAACAGGAATATCATGGTTTTCAGGGATAAAGTCCTGAACTTGATAATGATAAACCGTACTCAAAGTATGACCAGTAAACTGTTCCAGATAGCGGTCATAATAACCTCCGCCATAGCCAATCCGATAGCCTTCCATCGTAAAAGCCAGCCCTGGGACATGAATCAAATCAATCTGAGAGGCATCTACCACTTCCAAATTTCCCTGTGGTTCCAGTAAGCCAAAGGAAGTTTTGACCAGTTGTTGCAGATCATAGACCACAAAGTCCATGCGCCCCTTGGAATAGGTTTTGGGTATCAGAACCTTCTTGCCGTCCCTCAGCGCCTGCTCAATCAATCCCTGCGTTTGAAATTCGTGCGGAAAAGAGAGATAGGTTGCGATGACCTTGGCTTCTTGGTAGAAGGGATGGTGTAAAAGCCGCTCGGTTAAAGCTTGCTCTATAGCCTGTTTTTGCTCTTGAGATATAGCCTTCATTTCTTGCAAGACTTGCTTGCGTAGTTCCGATTTCATAGACAACCCCTCTACTCTGCTGCCTTCTTTTTCAGGAAACTAGAGACCGCATCCACCCCAATAGCTAATGCTTCTTCCTTAGGAGCCATCTGAGGGTGATGAAGGGCGTAGGGACTATCGATACCCAGCCAAAACATCACGCCATCAACCTTTGAAAGGAGATAACCAAAGTCCTCGCCTGTCATAGCAGGCTCGATATCAATCAACTCAATTCCGTCTTTCTCTTCAAAAAAGTCCATTAGTTCACGCGCCAAGGCTGGATGGTTCTCAACAGGTAGGTATCCACCTTGTTTGAGTTCCACTTCGACTTCCATATCAAAGGCAGCTGCAACTCCTTCTGCAACTGTTTTGACCCGCTTTTGTACCAAGAGACTCATGTCCTGAGTCAAGGCCCGAATAGTTCCATGCAAAAAGGCTGTATCTGTGATAACATTGTTGGTTGTTCCAGCTTGGAAAACTCCAAAGGTCACCACCGCTCCCTCGATTGGGTTGACATTGCGGCTGACAACTGACTGCACCTGGGTCACAAAGTAACTAGTTGCCACCAAGGCGTCATTAGCTTCATGTGGAAAGGCTGCGTGTCCTCCTTTTCCTTTGAAACGGATCTTCACCTCGCAAGTTCCTGCAAAGAGTGTATGAGTATTGGTCGCAATCTGACCAACCTTCAAATCTGGTCGAACATGAAGCCCATAAAACTGGTCTGGCAACCAGTCTCCAAAAGCACCATCCTCATACATGAGCATGCCACCAGCTTCATTTTCTTCAGCAGGCTGAAACAGGAAGAGTAGATTATTTTTAGGTTGTTCCTCAAGGGCGCGCTCGAGACAGCCTAAGGCAATAGTCATGTGGAAATCATGGCCACAAGCGTGCATGCGACCTTGATGCTGAGAAGCAAAAGGAAGTCCTGTTTGTTCAACGATAGGCAGACCATCAATATCCGTCCGCCAACCAATAGTACGCTCTGGCTGACTTCCCTGCAAGTAAACCAAAATACCTGTCCGCCAAGTACGAACTTGAACAAACTCCTTGCCCGCAGTCAATTTCTCAATCACATCCAGCAAATAAGCATGAGTTTTGATCTCCTCCAAGCCAATCTCTGGAATCTGGTGCAAATCTCGTCTAATCTGAATCAAATCTAACATCTATCTATCCTCCCATATAGCAGAAAGAGGCTGGAAAAGGGTTCCGCCTCTATTTTTCTTTTACAATTACAAGGTACGAAGCGCATCTTCTAGCGCTGTTTTTTGTTGAGTTTGGGCATCAATCTCTTTGATAATTCGAGCTGGAACACCTGCTACTACTACATTTTCTGGAACATCTTGGGTAACGATAGCTCCTGCTGCGACAACTGAACCACTACCGATTTGGACTCCTTCGATAACCACTGCATTGGCACCGATAAGAACATTGTCTCCAACACGGACTGGTTCTGCGCTAGCTGGCTCAATCACACCTGCTAAAACTGCACCTGCACCAACGTGGCTGTTTTTCCCAACGATGGCACGGCCACCAAGGATAGCCCCCATGTCAATCATGGTTCCTGCACCGATTTCAGCACCGATATTGATAACAGCTCCCATCATGATAACAGCATTGTCACCAATTTCTACCTGGTCACGGATAATAGCGCCTGGCTCGATACGAGCGTTGATAGCACGTTTATCTAGCAAAGGAACTGCAGAATTGCGAGCATCTTGCTCAACAACATAGTCTTGATTTTCTACCAAACCATTGAGAAGCGGAGCCACGTCCTTCCAGTCTCCAAATAAAACATTCCCTAGTCTAACAACCGAGCTAGGTACAGCAGTTGCGAGTTGTCCCTCAAAAGTTACTTTCACACTGGTTTTCTTCTCAGCATTAGCGATAAATTGGATAATTTCTTGAGCATTCATTTTTGTAGCAGTCATAAAAAAACCTCTCATTCTTTATAATGATAACTATTCTACCAAAAAAAGCCTCAAATTTGAAGCCTTTTTGTCTGTTTTTAGGTATGATTTTTTAGGGATGTGAGATAAAACGTGCTGTCGGTAAAAGCAAACCCCTACCGATACAACCTAAAAACACTCTTCACAACTATCTCCCCGTGTTTTATTGACTATTCTAGTATAGCACACTTTTAGAATTAAGAAAAGACTTTTTATCTACTTTCTTTCGCTTCTTCTATAGACAAAAATATCATGGGTAAAATAATCAAGGCCATAGCTAGAAGGAGTGACCAATCCACTACCAGGCCTAAGAACAAAACACTCAAGAGAGCAGAAGAGAGAGGTTCACTGGCACTGATAACGGAAACCACCAAAGGAGAAACCAAGGACACCGCCTTCATGGAAATAAAAAAAGCAAAAGCCGTCCCAAAGAAAGCGATAATGAGACAAATCAAGATACTCCAAATATCAAGAGTAAAGGAAAGCTGATGCACTGGCGAGAGAACATTGCTAAATAAACCTGCCAAAATCATCCCCCACCCAACCGTGGGTACAAAACCATAGCGCTTCGCAAAAGGCTGGGGCAAGATAACATTAAACATAACACCCATAGCACTCAGTAAGCCCGTCACAAGGGCTAGTGGTGTCATGGATAACTGAGAGAGATCTCCCTTTGTCGCCATCAAGCAAACACCCAGCATGGCAACCAAAACATAGAAAACAGCGCTTTTTGACGCTCGTTTTTGATAAACCAAGCGATTGTAAAAGAGGATAAAGACAGGGCTAATAAACTGTAAAATAGTTGCTGTCGTAGCATTTGAGTATTCTACACAGAGATAGAAAAAATACTGAACTGAAAAAATCCCCAAAATAGCATAGGCTAAAAAGGGCAGGTAATTTTTCTTGTCTCGCCAAATATCTAGCACTTGCGATTTTAATTGTATTGCAGACCAAATGAGTACAAGACTCCCTGCCAGTGTCAAACGCATAGAGGTAATCCAGCCCGAAGACACCTGATAATGAGTAAAGAAGTACTCTCCTAAAATTCCACAGATTCCCCATATTAAGCCGGATAGGAGCGAATAAATTTTTCCGTTAACAATCTTTTTCTGATACTGATTCATACCCTTATTGTAACACGAAAGGAAAAAAGTGGCAATCCATTGATTGGCCACTTCATTTAGAGAATTATCGTCTCGCCCTTGAAGAAGAAGGTCGTGTAGTAGTTGAGTTACTGCTATCGCTAGAACTACTACTTGAGCTGCTGGAGCTTGATGGAGTTGGTAGACTCCCCACGATGCTAGACCAAGCATTCTGATAATCCGCATCACTTCCACCAATAGCAAAGCGATAACTAGTCGTTGGCGCTCCTGTCTTATTAGCCCAATAGCTGGTAACAGTCGAACCTGTAACATCTACCTCTTTTCCTTCGACAGAAACCTTCCCTGGTTTTTGACCTGTTGATTTCAAGACTTCCGATTTCACTACACTAGGATCTAAAGTAAAGCGCTCGTTCCCCCAAATGCTTGGTGAGGCTTGCTGAATCGCATTTACCAGATGAGCCATGTAATTAGAGTTATTGGAATAACCTGCTCTACGTGACAATGAATGATTATCATCATGCCCAATCCAGCCACCTAGGGTTAATCTAGGTGTCGAAAGCATGAGCCACATATTTTCGTCTTGGTTGGTTGTACCAGTCTTCCCAATCCAATCTGCATTAGCCAGAGTAGGATTTAAAACAGTCAGATTCGTCTTGAAGGTTGTTGTCACACGAGAGGATAGAACTTCTCGCAGCAAGCCCTGCATAATTGTCGCAGTAGCTTTTGAATAGACTTGAACTGGTTTATCCTGATACTCATACACCACTCTACCATCTGCTGCTTCAATTTTAGAAATCACATGTTTCTGATGATAAACTCCGTTATTAGCTAGGGTCTGATAGCCATTAGTATGCTGGGCAACTGTGACTTCAATACCACCACCCATTGGCAGGCTCTCAATACCGTACTCAGGAATCTCGTAACCCATCTTTTCCATATAACCCTTGACATCAACACCCTTTTCACGGAGCATACGATAGGTCCAGTAAGCAGGGATATTCCATGAATAGTTCAGAGCTTCTCCCAAGGTCATCATTCCTGTTCCCTTGCTATTAGCATACATAATCGGATTACCATTAGCAAAGTTTGTTGGATAGTTAGATAGAATCGTTTCGCTTCCCATCAAGCCCTGATCAATAGCAATACCGTAGGCCAGCAAAGGCTTGGTAGTAGAAGCTGGTGAGCGTTTGGTATCAAAGGCATGATTATTTTGATTTTCTTGATAATTACGACCACCTACAAAGCCTAGAATAGCACCTGTTTGGTTGTCCATCAAGACATTCCCTACTTCTACACGACCTGTTCCATCGTCTAAAAGATAGCCATAGTCAGCAACCGCATTTTGCATGGCAGAATGAATTTTCTGGTCTATGGTAGTAGTAATCTTATAACCACCATTTTCAATTTCCTTGGCTGCCAAATCACGATAAAACTTCTGAGTTGCCTCATTTTTCAATTCCTTAGTGGAGACATTGTCTCTCTGAGCTAGATAGTCATACATACGTTCTTGAGCTTCTGCCAAAGTTGTAAAGTATAAATAGTCTCGTGAAATTCCTGTGACCGTGCCCGAGGGTAAAAAGTCCTGTTTAAGGTCATAATCCTTGTACTGAGAATACTCGTCCTTGCTTAAGGCACCTGTACGATACATACTGTAAAGAACTGCCTTAGCCCGTCTTAAGCCAATTTCTAGGTCTTCATCACTCTTCAACTCCCCAGTATTTTCATAAGGAGAGTAAGTAATGGGACTCTGTGGAAGTCCTGCTAAAAATGCTGCTTGAGGAACAGTCAACTGACTGGCATCGACACCGAAAATCCCCTCAGCCGCCTGCTGAGCTCCTGCAATATTCTGCCCCTTATTATTTCGGCCAAAGGGAGCCACATTGAGATAGGTCGTTAAAATCTCATCTTTATTCATGGCGCGTTCCAAGGCAAGAGCATCCACAATCTCTGTCGCCTTACGAGCCAAGGTCGGCGCATCCCCAACCACCTGCTGTTTAATCAGTTGCTGGGTCAAGGTTGAACCCCCACTAGAGGAACCCAAACCTACAAATTTCCCCAAGGTCGCACGAATCACCGCCTTGGGTACTACACCCTTATGTTCTTTAAAGTGTTCGTCTTCCGTCGCAATGATAGCCTTCTTCAGATTTTCCGAAATTTGCTCAGATGAGATAGAAGTGCGCAACAAATCACTCTCTATGGAAGCAATCACCGTCCCATCCGCATAGGTAATCTCTGAAATAGAAGAGATGTCCTTGACCTGATGTACCAATTCTTCTGTCTGAGGCACCCGAACCTTGTCAAATAAGGCCACTCCGTACCCCAAAGCAATCCCAGCTCCCAACATTCCTCCTAGAAAACCGAGTACAAAGAGTAAGTTAAATAAGGCTTTTATACTCAGTAAAATAGCTGGAAAAACGGCTGACTTATCTAAGGTTTTAGATTTTTTGGTACTTGAACCTTTCTTGCCAGGTCTAGCTGATTTTTTATGTTTTTGTTTTTGCTGGAAAAATTCCAGCATTTTTCGTTTTAATTCATTTAATTGATTTTGCATGGACTTCCTCACTCTATCTATTATACCACAAAAGGGAAACTTTCAATAAAATAGCCACTTTCTTCCCTATTCTGCTAGGCTATTGCCCAAGTTTGTGATACAATAGGTAGAAACAATAATTTTAAAAAGGAGAAAAGACACATGCACATTTTTGATGAGCTAAAAGAGCGTGGTTTGATTTTTCAAACGACTGATGAAGAAGCTTTGCGTAAAGCCCTAGAAGAAGGTCAAGTTTCTTATTATACTGGCTACGATCCAACTGCTGACAGCCTTCACCTAGGCCATCTTGTCGCAATCTTGACAAGTCGTCGCTTGCAACTAGCAGGTCACAAACCTTATGCGCTCGTTGGCGGTGCTACAGGTCTCATCGGAGATCCGTCCTTCAAAGATGCTGAACGTAGTCTCCAAACAAAAGACACAGTAGATGGCTGGGTCAAGTCTATCCAAGGACAACTTTCTCGTTTTCTTGACTTTGAAAATGGGGAAAACAAGGCTGTCATGGTCAACAACTACGACTGGTTTGGCAGCATCAGCTTCATTGACTTCCTCCGTGATATTGGAAAATACTTCACTGTCAACTACATGATGAGTAAGGAGTCTGTGAAAAAACGGATTGAAACAGGGATTTCTTACACTGAGTTCGCTTACCAAATCATGCAAGGGTACGACTTCTTCGTCCTTAACCAAGACCATAATGTCACTCTTCAAATCGGTGGTTCTGACCAGTGGGGAAATATGACAGCTGGTACCGAATTGCTTCGTCGTAAAGCTGACAAGACTGGACACGTTATCACAGTTCCGCTTATCACAGATGCAACTGGTAAGAAGTTTGGTAAATCAGAAGGAAACGCAGTCTGGCTCAATCCTGAAAAGACCTCTCCATACGAAATGTACCAATTCTGGATGAATGTTATGGACGCTGACGCTGTTCGCTTCTTGAAGATCTTTACTTTCTTGTCACTTGATGAGATTGAAGACATTCGTAAACAATTTGAAGCAGCGCCACACGAACGCTTGGCTCAAAAAGTCTTGGCTCGTGAAGTCGTTACACTTGTTCACGGCGAAGAAGCCTACAAAGAAGCCCTCAACATCACTGAGCAGCTCTTTGCAGGAAACATCAAAAACCTTTCTGTTAAAGAACTTAAACAAGGACTTCGTGGTGTGCCAAACTACCAAGTTCAAGCAGACGAAAACCACAATATCGTGGAACTGCTCGTGTCATCTGGTGTGGTTAACTCAAAACGCCAAGCCCGTGAAGATGTCCAAAACGGAGCTATCTACGTCAACGGCGACCGTATCCAAGACCTTGACTATGTCTTGAGTGACGCAGATAAGTTAGAGAATGAACTGACTGTTATCCGTCGTGGAAAGAAAAAATACTTTGTATTAACTTACTAAATTGTTCAACATTTACCTATAAAAAAAGGAGTTACCCTCGAGAAAGGTAACTCCTTTTTGCTGTGAATAGTCCCCACCTATCCCTTAATAGACAGGCTACGCAGTACAATGCGCAAGGTTGTTAGATTATGTAAGATAGAGAGATTTGAAGGACTGAGCCAATTAAATAAGCCAAAGCCAATCAAACTACTATTTACGACAACGGTATCTTGAATATTCTTCTTGATGAGTGTTTGCAAAGATGATGATAGCCAATCCAACTCTTGGAAGAAATCCAAACGATTATCTAACAATAAGATATCACTCATCTGCTTAGAAATATCTGCACTCTCATTCATCACCACACCGATATCTGATAGGGTTAGAGCCGCTGAGTCATTCAATCCATCTCCAACCATCAAAATAGTGTGACCTGCTTTCTGTAGTTCCTCTACTAACTCAAATTTTCCATCAGGTTTCAAGTCTGTATAGACCTGATCAAAGGGCAAATCTTTGACTAATGCCTCTGTTCTAACCAAGGTGTCCCCTGTTGCCAGAATCAATTTTTTCCCTTGTGCCTTAAGTTTCTCCAAGGCTGCTTTTGCTTCTTTTCTCAAAGGAGTATGAATGCAGAACATTCCAATCAATTCATTCTGGTAGGCTAAGAATAAGAGATTGTAGTGACTCTTGTACTCTTCAATTAAAGCATTTTGTTCTGAACTGATATGAATTTGCTCATCCTGCATCAAGACATAATTCCCAATAAGAACTGGTTGCCCATCTATATGAGATTTAATCCCCTTGCTTGCGATATATTGGAGTTTCCCATGCATTTCCTCATGTTCAATTCCCTCTATCTCGGCTTGCTTGACGATGGCATTAGCAATAGGATGATAAATGTGTTCCTCAAGACAGGCACTGATTCTGAGAATATCTTCCTCACTATAGTCCCCAAAAGGTAACACCTTTTCAACTATCGGATAGCTAGTTGTGATTGTTCCTGTCTTATCAAACAAGAAAGTATCAACTTCCAGATATTTCTCCAGAACATCCCCATCCTTAATCACCATTTCACGGTTCAACCCCTCCTTGATAGCTGTCAAATAAGCTACAGGAGTAGAAATTTTCAAAGCGCAGGAGAAATCGACCAATAGGAAAGAAATAGCCTTAGAAAAAGAACCTGTCAATAGGTAAGTCAGACCAGCCCCCAAGAAATTATATTTGACGACCTTATCCGCCATCTTGATGAAATAGCGTTGTTTCGTTTTCTTGTTTTCTTCAGATTTCTTCATCAACTCAATCAGTTGTAAAATCCGGCTGTTCATCTGATTATCGGTTACACGAATGCGTAACTCTCCAGTTTCTAATACTGTATTTGCACAAACCAAATCAGACTCTCTTTTTTCAACTGGAAAACTCTCTCCCGTCAAGGAACTTTCGTTGACCATACCTAAACCTGAAACTACTTGTCCATCAAACAGAATTTCATTTCCTTGAGATAGGACCAAGACATCTCCTATTTGAACATCGGAACTCTTGATACTAACGACCGTATCCCCCTGTACTAGAAATACATCGCTCTCTTTTGCAAGAAGGCTCTGTTCTAAATCTGTTGCCGTTTTTTTCAAGGACCACTGATCTAAATGATTCCCCAAATCAAGCATAAACATGATATTGCTAGCTGTCTTGGATTGGTTCATAAACAAGGACAATAAAATCGCCGAACAGTCCAAGACTTCCATCGTTAGTTCCTTACGCGCTAGTGTTTGATAGGCTTCTCTAACATAACCCAAAGCCTGATAACAAGTCCATATATAGCGAATAGGATACGGCACAAAACTACGAAAAAGCACACGCTTAATCGCTGCACCTGAAACAATAGAATAAGCACTCTCTTCTCTACGAATGGGAAGAGTCATCAACTCAGAAACTTTCCCTTTATCAATTCTTTTTAAAAAGGCTTCTGCATTATCTAATACAGAAAAGCCTTCTTTTATGCGTAGAGTAAAGTGCTGTTGATCCATGTAAAACTGGATAGACTCAATCCCCTTTTCATCTCTCGCCAAGGAACGAAGATAGTCTTGAATATCCAAGGTGAGTGAAAAAGAAGATGATAGTCGGATATGTTGGTATCCTCTATGTAGCACTTTAAAAGACATATTATTCTCCTATAAGGCTATCTAATTGCTCTTCTTTTTTCTCTTGCTCGTACAAATATTTGGCATCTTGCAAGACATCGTCTCCATGTTGTTTCACAACAGAAACAGATGCATCTAGCTCGTCTTTTAACTTATAAGCCTTAGCCAAGGCTTTAGAATAACCTTTTTTAGCTTCCTTACTTGCTAAGATTTTCAAACCAAGGGTACCAAATGCGACACCACCCAAAAAGAGTGATGATTTTTTCGCAACTTTTGCAACGGTTAGTACTTCTTTTAACATACTTATTTCCTCCTTATCATTATTATATAGCAATTTAGATATAAAAGCAATTTAATTTTGGCACTTTGAAAAGTAATGATACTACTATTTAATTCTATTACAAATCATCCTAAAGTTGCTTTCATTTGCCTCTTTTGATACACTTAAACTATGAATACAAATCTCAAACCCAAACTTCATCGTTTTGCTTCTGCGACTGCCTTTGCCTGTCCTATCTGTCAAGAAAATCTGACTCTGGTAGAGAGCAGTCTCAAATGCAACAATCGCCATTCTTTCGACTTAGCAAAATTTGGCTATGTCAATCTGGCACCTCAAATCAAGCAATCTGCCAACTACGACAAGGAAAACTTTCAAAACCGCCAACAAATTCTAGAAGCTGGTTTTTACCAAGCTATTTTAGAAGCCATCTCAAATTTACTTTCAAGCTCAAAAACTGCCAAAACAATTTTGGATATTGGTTGTGGCGAAGGTTTCTACTCTCGAAAACTCCAAGAAAGTCACTCTGAAAAAACTTTCTATGCCTTTGATATTTCCAAAGATTCCGTCCAAATCGCTGCCAAGAGTGAACCAAACTGGGCAGTCAATTGGTTCGTTGGTGACTTGGCTCGTCTTCCTATAAAAGATGCCAGCATGGACATTCTGCTTGATATCTTTTCGCCTGCCAACTATGGAGAATTTCGTCGCGTTTTATCCAAAGACGGTATCTTGATCAAGGTTATCCCAACTGAAAATCACCTCAAGGAAATCCGTCAGAAGGTACAAGACCAGCTGACAAACAAGGACTATTCCAACCAAAATATCAAAAATCATTTCCAAGAACACTTTACCATCCTATCTAACCAAACTGCCTCTCTGACTAAGACTATCACAGTAGAACAACTCCAAGCCCTACTCAGTATGACTCCTCTCCTCTTTCACGTTGACCAGAGCAAGATTGACTGGAGCCAACTGACAGAGATTACTATTGAGGCTGAGATTCTGGTTGGGAAAGCATTCTAAACTAGACTTCCCAAAGGTATAAAACTTACCGAAAATCTTCAATATTACAAAAACGCATAAGAACAGGTACTCAAACCTTAATCTTATGCGTTTTGTTATGCAAAAATCACTGGAGTTTCCATACATATTAAGTGGAAATAGTTGAAATCAGTTCTTTTAATAACCATTGAATACCATATAGTACATTTACCCCAAATATGATATAGGCCGTATAAATCAAGTATTTCGATTTTTCCCGTCTCAAAGAATAAATCTTGTACAAAATAGATAAATTTAAAATAATAAATAATAGAGACAAAATCTTCCTCCAAAATCAATCATAAAAGTAGGCAGTCAAGCATAGTTCTAATCTTTATTTTCGATTCGAGATAACAAACTTATCAATAAATAGCAAGTGATATAAGGCAAGTACAGACCCCCAGAAACTACCTCGAAGAGAGATTTCTTGATGATTGAGAGGAAACAAATCATGGTTACCTATATAGAGGCAGGTCAAAATAACAAATAAAATCCAAAATAAATCCGTCCATTTATATTTTGAAAAATATTTTTTCCACATAAAAACACCTTCTTTCCTACAATTATATTATAATACTTTATGTAAGCGAATACAAGGGGTATAAGGCTGAAGACAGTAAAAACCAGCATTTAAAGCCTTCACTGTATCTATAATTTCTCTATTTTTAGACAGGATTGACTAAAATCCACAACATTTAAAAAAGCGAATTTCAATTGAAACTCGCTTTTTTACAAAATGTATTAGTATAAATCTTGTATCTTATACTCAATGAAAATCAAAGAGCAAACTAGGAAGCTAGCCGCAGGTTGCTCAAAGCACAGCTTTGAGGTTGCAGATAAAGCTGACATGGTTTGAAGAGATTTTCGAAGAGTATTAGTTCAAGTGCCAGATATCTTCGTTATACTGAGCGATTGTACGGTCAGATGAGAAGAATCCTGCTTTAGAAATGTTAACGATAACTTTATCCAACCATGCGTCACGGTCTTCGTAGTCAGCAAGCATTTGCTCTTTGACTTTGATATAGTCTTCCAAGTCAAGAAGAGTCATGAACCAGTCTTTGTTGATCAATTCATTGTAAAGACGTTCCAAGCGCTCTTTGTTTCCAGCTGCAAGAACTGCATCGCTAACGATGAAGTCAACCAATGGTTTGATAGCTTTACGAGCGTAGAATTCGCTTGATTTGTAAGCTGCTTTTGCGTAAAGGTCGATAACAGTTTCTGAATCTTCACCAAAGATGTAGATGTTTTCGTCGCCAACCAACTCAGCGATTTCCACGTTAGCTCCGTCCATAGTACCAAGAGTCAAAGCTCCGTTCAACATGAATTTCATGTTACCAGTACCTGAAGCTTCTTTAGAAGCAAGTGAGATTTGTTCTGAGATATCACATGCTGGGATAAGGAAGCTTGCTGCAGTAACGTTGTAGTTTTCAACCATAACTACTTGCAAGTGTGGAGCTACTGCTGGATCGTTAGCAATCACTTCTGACATGCAAAGGATCAAGTGGATAATGTCTTGAGCGATTGTGTAGGCTGGAGCTGCTTTACCACCAAAGAAGATTGTAATTGGGCGAGCAGGGATGTTACCAGCTTTGATGTCAAGATATTTGTGGATTACGTACAAAGCGTTCATTTGTTGTCGTTTGTACTCGTGAAGACGTTTGATTTGGATATCAAAGATAGAGTTTGGATTGATTTCCACACCTTGGTGTTCTTTCAAGTGACGAGCCAATTTACGTTTGTTGTGAGCCTTGATGCTTTCCAATTTTTCTTTGACAGCTGCTTTGTCTTCATAAGACAAGAGTTTTTCAAGCTCATCTGCTTCATGGTGCCAACCATCTCCAAGAATCTCATCCAAGTAGTGAGACAATCTTGGGTTAGCATGCATAAGCCAACGACGGAAAGTGATACCGTTTGTTTTGTTGTTGAACTTTTCTGGGTAAAGGTCGTAGAAAGCTTTCAACTCAGAATTTTTCAAGATTTCAGTGTGAAGTGCTGCTACTCCGTTAACACTGTATCCGTAGTGGATATCCATGTGAGCCATGTGAACACGTCCGCTCTCATCGATGATTTGAACAGCTGGATCTTTGTATTCTGCTTTCACACGACGGTCCAATTCTTCGATGATTGGTACCAAGTGAGGAACCACTTCTTGCAAGAATTCAAGAGGCCATTTTTCAAGCGCTTCTGCAAGGATTGTGTGGTTAGTATAAGCAGTCATACTACGAACGATTGAGATTGCTTCGTCAAGCTCGATACCACGTGCAGTCAAAAGACGGATCAATTCAGGAATCACCATTGATGGGTGAGTATCGTTGATTTGCACAACTGCGTAGTCAGCAAGGTCATGCAAGTTGCTTCCTTTTTCGATTGCTTCGTCGATGATCAATTGCGCACCGTTTGAAACCATGAAGTATTGTTGGAAGATACGGAGCAATTCACCTTGACGGTCACTATCATCTGGGTAAAGGAAGAGAGTCAAGTTGCGAGCGATATCTGTCTTGTCAAAGTTGATACCATCTTTAATAATAGAAGAATCAACTGAATCCAAGTCAAACAAACGCAAGCGGTTTTTAGTCGCTGTTTCATAACCAGTAACATCAATATCGTAAAGAGTTGATGTCAAAGTAAAGTCTGCAAATGGTACTTGGTAGCTACGGCTTGAGCGAACCAACCAGTTTTGCTCTGTCAACCATGCATTTGGAATTGTTTCTTGTTGGTTGTTTTTAAGAACTTGTTGGAAAAGACCAAAGTGGTAGTTAAGACCAACACCGTCACCATTCAAACCAAGAGTAGCAATTGAGTCGATAAAGCAGGCAGCCAAACGTCCCAAACCACCATTACCAAGAGATGGTTCCAATTCAACTTCTTCAACTTCGATCAAGTCTTTACCTGCAGCTGCAAGTTCTTTTTTAACATCGTCGTAAAGACCAAGGTTAATCAAGTTGTTTGACAAGAGTTTACCAATCAAGAACTCAGCTGAGATGTAGTAAACTTTTTTCTTACCAGTGTTGACTGGTTTTTGGCTGCTTGCAAGCTTGCTGTAGTTAAGAAGGGCAAGGTAAAGCTCTTCATTGCTACATTCTGCAATGGTTTTATTGTAACGATTTTGTACAAATTCTTGTAGTGATAACATGTTTAAGATGTCTCCTGATATTGTATTATTTCTTTAATTCTACCAAATTTTCATTGATTCGGCGATAGATTGTTGTTAAGTCAAGCAAACCTTCCTCAACAGCTGGTGTCAATTGCTCTTCAGTCATACGCCAAGACCAGTTTCCACCAAGGGTAGATGGGAAGTTCATACGAGCCGCCTCATCCAATTCTAGCAAATCTTGCATAGTTGCAATTGCCATGAAGCTAACTGATGAAAAGACTGTACGAAGCATAGCATGTGGCACTGTTTCGTATTCTTTACGGTTCGTGTAACGAGCCATGTACTCACGAGTCGCATCATCAATCTCGTTACGGTACCAACCAAGAACCGTATTGTTATCGTGAGTTCCTGTGTACATAACTGAGTTAGCAGGTGCCAAGTGTGGGCTATCGATACTTTCGTCTTCTGGGTTGAAGGCAAATTGAAGAATCTTCATTCCTGGGAAGCCAGTACGTTCACGCAACTCAATAACTTCATCTGTCATGAAGCCAAGGTCTTCTGCGATGATGTTTAGCTCACCAAGTTCTTCCTTAACGGCTGCAAAAAGCTTGTAGCCCGGACCTTTCACCCACTCACCAGGTGCTGCTGTATCGGAACCAGCAGGGATTTCCCAGTAAGATTCGAAACCACGGAAGTGGTCAATACGAACGATATCGTAGATTTTGAAGCTTTCACGCAAGCGTTCAATCCACCATTTGTAACCATCTTTGTCCATTGCTTCCCAGTCATAGATTGGGTTACCCCAAAGCTGACCAGTTGCAGAGAACTCATCTGGTGGACATCCTGCGATGCAAGTTGCCTTACCGTTGACATCTGTTTTGAAGAGATGCGGATTTGCCCACATATCGCTTGAATCTTCCGCTACGTAGATTGGCATGTCCCCAACGATTTCGATGTGGTTGTCGTTAGCGTAAGCTTTCAATTTCAACCATTGTTGGAAGAAGAAGTATTGAGTCACACGGTGGTAAACCAATTTGTCTGCCAATTGCTCACGGTAGCTTTCAAGTGCTGAAGCTTTACGAGCACGAACATCTGCATCTGGCCATTCAGTCCAAGCAAGATTGTCAAAATGCTCTTTGATAGCCATATACTCAGCAAAGAGCTCAAGCCATGATTGGTTGTCTTGAGCAAATTTCTCAAAATCTTTAACATCTCCTACTTCCAAGAAACGTTTTACCGCTTTTTCTAAAAGAGGACGACGTGCATAGTAGATTTTCGCATAATCAACTTCAGACGCATCGCTACCAAAGTCAACTCCTTCAAGGTCACTTGCTTCCAATAAACCTTGCTCCACCAAGATATCTAAATCGATAAAATGAGTGTTTCCTGCGAAAGCTGAGAAAGATTGGTAAGGAGAATCCCCGTAACTAGTTGTTCCTAATGGAAGGATTTGCCAGTAACGTTGTTTTGTGCGAACCAAGAAATCAACGAAGTCGTAAGCACTTTGACCAAATGATCCGATTCCGTAAGCTCCTGGAAGAGAAGAGATGTGCATCAACACACCACTTTGACGTTTTTTCATAATAGCACCTCGTGTGTTAAAATAATGGAACGTTGCGTATTTTTGCAGACGCAAACGTTTGCGCTACTTATAAGTATACTCCTTTTCAAGCATAATTGCAAGCGTTTTTAAAAAACTTTTTTGATTATTTTTAAGGAGACTAACCCATTTTAGCAAAGATAACTTATACTCAATGAAAATCAAAGAGCAAACTAGGAAACTAGCCGCAGGCTGTACTTGAGTACGGCAAGGCGACGTTGACGCGGTTTGAATTTGATTTTCGAAGAGTATTAAAACTATCTAATCCTAAAGTTTAACTCTCATGGAACAGTCTACAAAGTGCAACTCCTCCTCTAGAAAACTTGAATTTAGATGCAAGGGGCACAAAGATCCATAGAAAATAGATAGGAATTAGAAACAGGGAGGTAGCCCCTCCTGATTTCCTTCTTTAGATAGATTACATCTATTTTTTATTAAAAATACTGTATTCTTATCTATTTCACACTTTTCTTCTATTAAAAAGCAAAATCATGCTATCAAATCAAGCTTAAAAATTTTTTAAAATTTTTGTCAAAAACACTTGCAACCGTTTTCTATTTGTGCTATACTAAGGTCATAAAGGAAAACGTTTGCGTTTCCTTATCAATAAAACTTGTTATTCTTTAGGAGGAATACACTATGTCATCTAAATTCATGAAGAGCGCTGCGGTGCTTGGAACTGCTACACTTGCTAGCTTGCTCTTGGTAGCTTGCGGAAGCAAAACTGCTGATAAGCCTGCTGAGTCTGGTTCATCTGAAGCGAAAGAAATCACTCTTTACGTTGAGGACCAATACAAAGCTTATGCTGAAACAGTTGCTAAAGCTTATAAAGAGCAATCAGGCACAACAGTTAACATCAAATCTGGTGACCAACTTGGTGGGCTTGACAAACTTTCTCTTGACAACCAATCTGGTCAAGCTGCTGACGTTATGATGGCTCCATACGACCGTGTGGGTAGCCTTGGTTCTGACGGACAACTTTCAGAAGTGAAATTGAGCGATGGTGCTAAAACAGAAGATACAACTAAATCTCTTGTAACCGCTGCTGACGGTAAAGTTTACGGTGCTCCTGCCGTTATCGAGTCACTTGTTATGTACTACAACAAAGACTTGGTAAAAGACGCTCCCAAAACATTTGCTGACTTGGAAAACCTTGCTAAAGATAGCAAATATGCCTTCGCTGGAGAAGATGGAAAAACTTCTGCCTTCCTAGCTGACTGGACAAACTTCTACTATGCATACGGACTTCTTGCTGGTAACGGCGCTTACGTATTCGGACAAAACGGTAAAGACCCTAAAGACATCGGTCTTGCCAACGACGGTTCTATCGCAGGTATCAACTACGCTAAATCTTGGTACGAAAAATGGCCTAAAGGTATGCAAGATGGTACAGCTGCTGGAAACCTAATCCAAACTCAATTCCAAGAAGGTAAAACAGCTGCTATCATTGATGGGCCTTGGAAAGCTCAAGCCCTCAAAGATGCTAAAGTAAACTACGGTGTTGCGACTATCCCAACTCTTCCAAATGGAAAAGAATATGCTGCATTCGGTGGTGGTAAAGCTTGGATCATTCCTTCAAGTACTAAGAACCTTGAAGGCGCACAGAAATTTGTAGACTTCCTTGTTTCAACTGAACAACAAAAAGCTTTCTACGATGCAACTAACGAAATCCCAGCTAATACTGAAGCTCGTTCATACGCTGAAGGTAAAAACGATGAGTTGACAACAGCTGTTATCAAACAATTCAAGAACGCTCAACCAATTCCAAACATCTCTCAAATGTCTGCAGTTTGGGAACCAGCTGCTAACATGCTCTTTGATACTGTAAGTGGTCAAAAAGATGCTAAAACAGCTGCTAACGACGCTGTAACATTGATCAAAGAAACAATCAAACAAAAATTTGGTGAATAAAAAATTTGTTCAAGGGGGGTGGAATTCAAATCCCCCTTTGAATTTATCAATAGAGACACAAATAATTTAGCTTTCTTATAAAAAAAGTAGTATCCTATGAAAGGAGTTATTATGGAAAAGCAACAACCTAGTAAAGCAGCCCTGCTGTCTATCATTCCTGGGTTAGGACAGATTTATAATAAACAAAAAGCCAAAGGTTTTATCTTCCTTGGTGTAACCATCGTATTTGTCCTTTATTTCCTAGCACTTGCAGCACCTGAATTGAGCAATCTCATCACTCTTGGTGACAAGCCCGGTCGTGATAATTCCCTCTTTATGCTGATTCGTGGTGCCTTCCATTTAATCTTTGTAGTCGTTTATGTACTCTTTTATTTCTCAAATATCAAAGATGCATATACGATTGCAAAACGCATTAACAATGGAATTCCAGTTCCACGTACCCTCAAAGACATGATCAAAGGGATTTATGAAAATGGTTTCCCTTATCTCTTGATTATTCCATCTTATGTTGCCATGACCTTCGCGATTATCTTCCCAGTTATCGTAACCTTGATGATCGCCTTTACCAACTATGACTTCCAACACTTACCACCAAACAAATTGTTGGACTGGGTTGGTTTGACAAACTTTAGTAATATCTGGAGTTTGAGTACCTTCCGTTCTGCCTTTGGTTCTGTTCTTTCTTGGACCATCATCTGGGCTTTGGCAGCCTCAACTTTACAGATTGTGATTGGTATCTTCACAGCTATCATTGCTAACCAACCATTTATCAAAGGAAAACGTATCTTTGGTGTTATTTTCCTTCTTCCTTGGGCTGTCCCAGCCTTCATCACTATCTTGACATTCTCAAACATGTTTAACGATAGTGTCGGAGCTATCAACACCCAAGTATTGCCAATCTTGGCTAAATTCCTTCCTTTCCTTGATGGCGCTCTTATTCCCTGGAAAACAGACCCAACTTGGACTAAGATTGCCTTGATTATGATGCAAGGTTGGCTTGGATTCCCATACATCTACGTTCTGACCTTGGGTATCTTGCAATCTATTCCTAACGACCTTTACGAAGCAGCTTATATTGACGGTGCCAATGCTTGGCAAAAATTCCGCAACATCACTTTCCCAATGATCTTGGCTGTTGCGGCACCTACTTTGATTAGCCAATACACCTTCAACTTTAACAACTTCTCTATCATGTACCTCTTCAACGCTGGAGGACCTGGTAGTGTCGGTGGTGGAGCTGGTTCAACCGATATCTTGATTTCATGGATTTACCGTTTGACAACAGGTACATCTCCTCAATACTCAATGGCGGCAGCTGTCACCTTGATTATCTCTATCATTGTCATCTCAATCTCTATGATCGCATTCAAGAAACTACACGCATTTGATATGGAGGACGTCTAAGATGAATAACTCAATTAAACTCAAACGTAGACTGACTCAAAGCCTTACATACCTTTACCTGATTGGTCTATCAATTGTCATTATCTATCCACTTTTGATTACCATTATGTCAGCCTTCAAGACTGGTAACGTAGTAGCCTTTAAACTAGACAGCAACGTCGACTTTAGTTTTGCTAACTTCCAAGGCCTCTTCACTGAAACCTTGTACGGTACTTGGTACCTCAACACCTTGATCATTGCCTTGATTACCATGGCTGTTCAAACAAGTATCATCGTACTTGCTGGTTATGCCTACAGCCGTTACAACTTCTTGGCTCGTAAACAAAGTTTGGTCTTCTTCTTGATTATCCAAATGGTGCCAACTATGGCCGCTTTGACAGCCTTCTTCGTTATGGCGCTTATGTTGAACGCCCTTAACCACAGCTGGTTCCTCATCTTCCTCTACGTTGGTGGTGGTATCCCGATGAATACTTGGCTCATGAAAGGCTACTTCGATACAGTGCCAATGTCTTTAGACGAATCTGCAAAACTAGACGGTGCAGGACACTTCCGCCGCTTCTGGCAAATTGTTCTTCCACTTGTTCGCCCAATGGTTGCCGTACAAGCTCTCTGGGCCTTCATGGGACCTTTCGGGGACTACATCCTCTCTAGTTTCTTGCTTCGTGAGAAAGAATACTTTACTGTTGCCGTAGGTCTCCAAACCTTCGTTAACAATGCGAAAAACATGAAGATTGCCTACTTCTCAGCAGGTGCTATCCTCATCGCCCTTCCAATCTGTATTCTCTTCTTCTTCCTACAAAAGAACTTTGTTTCAGGACTTACAAGTGGTGGCGACAAGGGATAATTTATCCCCGCCACCCTTTTTCATTTTATACTCTTCTAAAATCTCTTCAAACCACGTCAGCTTCCATCTGCAACCTCAAAGTTGTGCTTTGAGCAACCTGCGACTAGCTTCCTAGTTTGTACTTTGATTTTCATTGACTATTAGCGATTGTCACTGTAAGTAATGTCCTTACAACAAGCAATTTTTCTCCTAGACTTGAAATAAAGCGAATTTAACTATATAATAATACTCATATAGAAAACACCTTTTAGAAAGATACCTATGCTTCCATATCCATTTTCCTATTTTTCAAGTATTTGGGGATTTCGTAAGCCCCTGTCCAAACGTTTCGGACTCAACTGGTTTCAACTACTCTTTACCAGTATCTTCCTTATCAGCTTGTCTATGGTACCCATTGCCATCCAAAACAGCTCCCAGGAGACCTATCCGCTAGAAACTTTTATCGATAATGTCTATGAACCTCTGACAGATGAGGTTGTCCAGGATCTCTCTGAACATGCTACAATTGTCGATGGCAACTTAACTTATACAGGAACTGCCAATCAAGCCCCTTCTCTTGTGATTGGTCCAAGCCAAAGCAAGGAATTACCTAAAGACTTGCAACTGCATTTCGATACAAATGAGCTAGTCATCAGCAAGGAAAGCAAAGAGCTGACCCGCGTCTCTTACCGAGCGATTGATACTGAGAGTTTCAAAAGCAAAGACAGCTTGACCCAAGCAATTTCTAAAGACTGGTACCAACAAAATCGTGTCTATATCAGTCTCTTCCTAGTTCTCGGTGCCAGCTTCCTCTTTGGTTTGAATTTCTTTATCGTCTCTCTAGGAGCTAGTCTTCTCCTTTATATCACTAAGAAATCACGCCTCTTTTCATTTAGAACCTTTAAAGAGTGCTATCACTTTATCTTGAACTGTTTAGGATTGCCGACTCTGATTACACTTATTTTGGGATTATTTGGCCAAAATATGACAACCCTGATTACTGTACAAAATATTCTTTTTGTTCTGTATCTGGTCACTATCTTTTATAAAACACATTTCCGTGATCCAAATTACCATAAATAGGAGATTTTTATGCCCGTTACGATTAAAGACGTGGCCAAGGCTGCTGGTGTTTCGCCTTCAACCGTAACCCGTGTTATTCAAAATAAATCAACCATTAGCGACGAAACAAAAAAACGCGTTCGCAAGGCTATGAAGGAGCTCAATTACCACCCCAACCTCAACGCTCGTAGCTTGGTAAGCAGCTACACTCAGGTGATTGGTTTGGTTCTTCCTGATGACTCAGACGCCTTCTACCAGAATCCTTTCTTTCCATCGGTTCTACGTGGCATCTCTCAAGTCGCATCTGAAAACCACTATGCCATTCAGATAGCAACAGGAAAAGATGAAAAGGAGCGTCTCAACGCTATTTCACAAATGGTCTACGGCAAGCGTGTAGATGGGCTAATCTTTCTCTATGCCCAAGAAGAAGATCCCCTCGTCAAACTCGTAGCAGAAGAACAGTTCCCCTTCCTTATCTTAGGTAAATCTCTATCTCCTTTCATCCCACTTGTCGACAACGACAATGTTCAAGCTGGTTTTGATGCGACTGAATATTTCATCAAAAAAGGCTGCAAACGCATTGCCTTTATCGGAGGAAGTAAAAAGCTCTTCGTGACCAAAGACCGTTTAACAGGCTATGAACAGGCGCTTAAGCATTACAAACTGACCACTGACAACAATCGCATCTACTTTGCCGACGAGTTTCTGGAAGAAAAGGGCTATAAATTTAGCAAGCGATTATTCAAGCACGATCCACAAATTGATGCTATCATCACAACCGATAGCCTCCTAGCTGAAGGTGTTTGTAACTATATTGCCAAACACCAGCTGAATGTCCCTGTTCTCAGCTTTGACTCGGTTAATCCCAAGCTCAACTTGGCAGCCTATGTCGATATCAATAGCCTAGAACTTGGTCAAACATCATTTGAAACGATTCTTCAGATTATCAACGATGCTAAAAGCAATAAACAAATTTGTTACCGCCAGTTGATTGCCCATAAAATTATAGAAAAATAAAAACCAGCTCACGCTGGTTTTTTTGGTCACTAATTATCTATCTCAACAAATCTTCCTAGAATATGAACATTTTCCGAGACAGAGACAAAGGCGCTTGGATCCACTTGTGTCATAATCTGTTTAAATTCATTAAACTCTGCACGTGTAATGACAGTGATTAAAACTGCCTTTCTCTCGTGATTATAGGTTCCTTCTGCATCATGGATCATGGTTGCTCCGCGGTGCAATTTTTTATGGATTTTCTCAATTACTTTATCTGGATGATTGGTCACAATCATAGCCTGCATGCGTTTTTGCTTGGTAAAAACAGCGTCTGTTACACGGCTAGAGACAAAGATGGTAATCATAGAGTAGAGAGCGTATTTCCAACCAAAGGTCAAACCTGCTATCAGCATGATGGTCCCATTTACCAAGAGAGAAATACTACCAACATTCTTACCTGTTTTCTTGCGAATAGTCAGGCTGACGATATCCGTCCCACCACTGGAGATATTGTTTCGAAGAGCAAAACCAATCCCTAAACCCATAACACCACCCCCAAAAAGGGCATTGATAATGGGATCCTCCGTCAAGGTTGCCACAGGGACAAACTGGATAAAGAAGGAACTCATAGATACCGTGATAAAGGTAAAGACGGTGAACTTATGGCCAATCTGATACCAAGCTAAGACCATCAAAGGGAAGTTAATGGCGTAGAAGGTTAGCGAAATCGGAATATGAAAACCAAACCAGTGATTACTCAAGGCAGAGATAATCTGTGCCATACCTGTTGCACCACTCGAATACACATGCCCTGGTTGGAAAAAAAAATTAACTGCTACTGCTGATAAAAAACCATAGACCAGAGAGGCCGAAATCTTCTCATCATACTTTTCTCGAGAAATACTTTGTAAGACACGTAAAATTTTTATCTGATAAGCAAAGCGGCGCAGATAATAGCGCCACCGCTTAATTCGTTTTGCTTGTTTCATCTTCTTCTACTTGTAAGCTGAGTTCCTCTAGTTGGTTGAGAGCGACTGTTGATGGAGCTTGTGTCATTGGGTCAGTTGCCTTGTTGTTCTTAGGAAAGGCAATGACTTCACGGATATTTTCTTCTCCAGCAAGCAACATGACAAAACGGTCAAGCCCGATAGCCAAACCACCGTGTGGTGGGAAACCATAGTCCATGGCTTCAAGAAGGAAACCAAACTGGTCATTGGCTTCTTCAGCTGAGAAACCAAGGGCCTTGAACATGCGTTCTTGAAGGTCTTTTTGGTTGATACGAAGGCTACCACCACCAAGCTCATAACCGTTCAAGACGATATCGTAAGCAATGGCATGAACCTTAGCCAAATCACCTTCTAATTCGTGAGCAGTCTCTTCCTGTGGAAGTGTGAATGGATGGTGGGCGCTCATGTAGCGGCCTTCTTCTTCAGACCATTCAAACATCGGCCAGTCAACCACCCAAAGGAAGTTGAACTTATCATTATCAATTAAGCCAAGCTCTTTAGCAATACGTCCACGAAGGGCACCCAGTGTTGCATTAGCCACTTCAAGCGTATCCGCCACAAAGAGAACCAAGTCCTTATCTTCAAGAGCAAGCGCTGTTGTCAATTCTTCTTGGATACCAGTCAAGAACTTGGCAACTGGTCCGTTTAATTCTCCATCAACCACCTTGACCCAAGCAAGACCTTTGGCACCATACTGTTTGGCTACTTCCGTCATCTTGTCGATGTCTTTACGTGAATAGTTGTCCGCAGCTCCTTTGACCACAATGGCTTTTACAGCAGGTGCTTCTGAAAAGACTTTAAAGTCTACACCTTTGACCGCTTCTGTCAAGTCCTGAAGCAACATGTCAAAACGAGTATCTGGCTTGTCAGAACCGTAAAGAGCCATAGCATCATCGTATTTCATACGAGGGAACGGTAGCGTTACTTCGATACCTTTTGTTTCCTTCATCACGCGCGCAATCAAGCCTTCTGTGATATCTTGGATTTCTTGCTCAGTAAGGAAGGACGTTTCCAAGTCGACCTGGGTAAACTCAGGCTGGCGGTCTCCACGCAAGTCCTCGTCACGGAAACATTTGACGATTTGGTAGTAACGGTCAAAACCAGCATTCATCAAAAGCTGTTTCGTAATTTGTGGACTTTGAGGAAGCGCGTAAAAATGCCCTTTATTGACACGAGATGGCACCAAATAGTCACGCGCCCCTTCTGGTGTTGACTTAGAAAGGAATGGTGTCTCTACGTCGATAAATTCCAACTCATCCAAGTAGTTGCGGATAGAGTGGGTCACCTTAGCACGAAGTTTAAGATTTTCCAACATTTCTGGACGACGAAGGTCAAGGTAACGGTAACGCAAACGTGTATCGTCATTGGCCTCAATACCATCCTTAATCTCAAATGGGGTTGTCTTAGCTGTATTAAGTACTGTCAGAGCTGTCACGTTTAACTCAACCGCACCAGTTGGTAACTTATCATTGGCTTGCTCACGCGCAGCAACTTGACCAGTCACCTCGATAACAAATTCACTACGAAGGTTTTCAGCTGTTTCCATAACCTCTGCAGATACTTTTTCAGGGTTGATAACCAACTGCATGATTCCTTCACGGTCACGAAGGTCGATAAAGATCAAACCACCAAGGTCACGACGACGGCCAACCCATCCTTTCAAGGTCATTTCTTTTCCGATGTGTTCCTCACGAACACGACCAGCATACATACTACGTTTCATTGTTTCTCTCCTCTTTTATTCTGTTACTATTTTACCATAAAAGCGCAGGCTCTTCATGAAAATCCATCAGAAAAGTTTGCCAGTCTTTAAAAATCAGGTAAAGTCCCTAAAAATTAGCGTCCATACAAAAAATCCGATGAAGTTCACCGGACTCTTTTATTTTGAATTGTTGCCTGCTTTACGCTTTTCAGTGATTTCGGCTGCCTTTCGAGGCAAGACAATTTCCGTTATGTAAGCCGTCCCAAAACGCAGTACACCTGCAATAGGAGCAAAGACAACTGCTAGATAGTTATAGAAGAAATCGCCTTTGAAGGCATAAGCTAGCGCTCCAATGATGAAAAATAGAACGACTGCCTGAATCACTGCTAATAAAATTACTCGTTTCATGTGACCTCCTGACTCTATTATAGCATGAGAATCATCAAAAAGCCGACTAAATTATTCAAAGCGTGAAGAGAAATACTGTAGACCAGACCTTTTCTGCTAATGTAAGCCAAACCCAAACTAAAACCAAGGCTAAAATAGACAAAAAATTGTTGCACATCACCTGGAAAATGAATCAAGGCAAATAGAAGACTAGATACCAGAAGAAAAATCAGGGTTCGTTTACTATTGTCCTGCTTAGGAAAGAGATAGCGTGCTAACATCCCTCTAAAAACAATCTCTTCCGTCAAAGGAGCAAAAATAACCACAGCAAAGAATGAGAAAAGTGGTTGAGACAAGGTCAAGTCTGTCGCTATTTGCTGATTTACTGAAGGATCATCTGGCAAGAAGAATTGAACGACCAGAGATAAGAACCAAACCAAGGCAGGAAGCCAAATAAATCGGTTAAAGCCGCTCTTCTCAATATAAACAGGAGCTTTCTGATACCATTTGTAAATGCCGTACACATATACTCCAGCCAAGACCACATAGAGTAGAGTAACAGCATAGGGTGAAGCGCCTAAAGCAAGCGACGCAGTCGCGAGCCCCTGAATAAAGCCATAGATAAATAAAAAGGATAGAAGGGCTAGAAGAATCCAGCCAAGGTTTTTAAGTAATTTCATAAATAACTCCTTTATTTGAAATAACGTTTTACCATAGGTAACTGCATCACATTGATATAAACATGGATGGCTCCTACAAGCAAGAAAGCTAGTAACTGAATCTCTCCTGTCAAGAAAGAAATGATAATAAGAAAAATATATAAGGCTGGTAAGACATATTGGTGTAATTGGAATAAAATTCGAAAACTCTGTTCCAAATTAGCCTGACGCTCCCCTTCATCATAAGAATTTATATAGTTCAAGACATCCTTTGGTGTAGCGAAAAATTCCAAATCAAACTGACGAACAATCGCAATGGTTTTAAAAAGAGATTTTTGAGCGACTAAGAATACCACAAAGAGTAAGAAAGAAAGGAAAAATGTTTGAGGGTTTGTATGCAATATAATCACCTCACTTAATGAAATAAAAATAGCCAATGGAATCGCTACACCTGTAATATTAAAAGCAATGGTTCCAAACTCAAGATTCCGGTACATTTGCACATAATAGGTTTCATTCAGATCGTCATCCATTTCCTCTTGATACAAGGAATGAAATTTTCTGCTTTTCTTTAAGAAATTGAAAGTCAAAAACATACTAATGAAACCTATCAGTAAACAAATAGCTGATATCCATGGCATCAAGGCTTTTACATCTAAAATAATTTCGTGGGATTCGACACGTGCCTTAAACATCCCTACAAACATGCCCAAGAACCCCCCCAAGACAATAGACATCAAAAATAACAATCTACGTTTCTTTTTCATATTCATTCTCCTTTTTCACTTGCTAGATTTTTGGATTTCTTTTCAATCCATTCAATTACTGGGATGAGGGCAAAATAGGCCCAGATAAATTGGTCGCTGTAATAGAGATCAAACCATCCTAGATTTGTTCCAATTAGTAGAAATACGCTGACTAATAGAGCTATGGCAACTACATAATAAATCACTTTATACTTGTTCATCACTCGTCCTCCTCCAAGCGAAATACTGATTCGACTGTTTCGTTGAAAATTTGAGATATTTTCAAGGCAATCACAACGGACGGGGTGTATTCGTCCCGTTCTAATAGGCTAATGGTCTGTCTGGAAACCCCTGCTAGCTTAGCTAGGTCGGTTTGATTAAGGCCATCGCGAGCCCGCAGCTCTTTTAGACGATTTTTTAGTTGCATGTTACACACCTACTCTCCGTCAAATTCAACGGCTTGGATATCCTCAATACGTTGCAACTTGATTTTTTCTTTTCCCGTCTTATCTACGTATCGTAGCTTGACCCATTCCTCATCAACATCCACAACTTCCCAAAAATTTGTTCCAAATAGTTCTCCAATGATTGTTGGTTTCTTTCCAATCATTTCTTTTAAGATTCTTGACATTTCTATATTTCCTTTCTCTTTTCTTTCGATTACCTTTAACCTCTTCTCTATCCGCTTGATTTTCTTAGATTGACTCATATAAATCAAGACGAGAAAAGGAAACAAAATCCATACCCACATGTGGCTCCCTCCTATTTCTTTATTTCTTAACTTGCTTATATTGTAACACATCTTTTTCTTTTTGACAAGCATATTTGTCAAAAAGTTTATGATTTTTGTCATTTTGCAAAAGAAAAAGGTCAGGAGTAAAATCCTGACCAGTTTATCTACTATTAAAAGCCTAATTTTTCAAAGATTTCTGAGAAGTTTTGATTGATAGCATCAAGTGACACTTGCAATTCTTCTCGGGTTTGGTTGTTCTTGACCGTTACTTGTCCGCTTTCGACTTCGCTCTCACCTAGAGTGATGAGGGTCTTAGCCGCAAAGACATCGGCTGACTTGAACTGAGCTTTGAGTTTACGGTTGAGGTAATCACGCTCTGCTTTGAAACCTTGTTGGCGAAGAGCCTGTACCAATTCCAAGGCCTTGACATTTGCCCCTTCGCCCAAAACTGCGATATAGACATCTAGGGCATTTTCGATAGGGAGAGCCACACCTTGCTTTTCAAGAATGAGAAGCAGACGCTCTACACCAAGCCCAAAACCAAAGCCAGCAGTTTCAGGGCCACCAAAGTAAGAAACCAAACCATCGTAGCGACCACCCGCACAGACTGTCAAGTCATTGCCCTCAATCTCAGTGATGAACTCGAAAATGGTGTGGTTGTAGTAGTCCAAACCACGCACCATATTGGTATCGATGATATAGTCTACTCCAAGATTTTCCAACATCTGACGCACAGCATCAAAATGAGCTTGACTTTCTTCATCAAGGAAGTCCAAGATAGACGGCGCATTCTCTACTGCTACCTTGTCTTCTTTTTCCTTAGAGTCCAAGACACGGAGAGGATTTTCCTCCAAACGACGTTGGCTATCCTTAGACAAGATCTCCTTGAGCGGTGTCAAATAGTCAATCAAGGCTTGACGGTAGGCTGCACGGCTCTCAGGATTTCCAAGAGTGTTAAGATGTAATTTGACACCTTGGATACCGATTTCTTTCAAGAAATGGGCCGCCATCGCGATGGTTTCCACATCGGTAGCTGGATTGCTAGAACCAAAACACTCAACACCAATCTGGTGGAATTGGCGCAAACGCCCTGCCTGTGGACGCTCGTAACGGAACATAGCTCCCATGTAGTAGAACTTACTTGGCTTTTGCACTTCTGGGGCGAAAAGTCTATTTTCCACATAGGAACGGACAACGGGCGCAGTTCCTTCTGGACGGAGAGTAATATGGCGGTCACCCTTGTCATAGAAGTCGTACATTTCCTTGGTTACGATATCCGTTGTATCTCCGACAGAGCGACTGATGACTTCGTAGTGCTCAAAAATAGGCGTGCGCACTTCTGCATAATTATAGCGCTTGAAAATCTCACGGGCAAAGCCCTCAACGTACTGCCATTTGGCAGATTCAGCAGGTAAAATATCCTGCGTTCCTTTTGGTTTTTGTAATTTCATAGGGAATCCTCTTTAAACTTAATAGTCTTATTTTACCATAAATAAAGGGATTAAAACAGTAAGAAAAAAATTAGGATTTCCCCCAAATCATTCATACCTCTCTCAACTAGATGTAACTTACAAAACCCCTGACCTCATGAGCCACTTTCTTCCTCCTCATGAGGCCAGTTTTACTTTCTGCTGTTCCAGTATCATTTTTCCTCGCTAGATTTCCTCAAAAGGGCATACTCCTCCCTTGGTGCGTCACACGATTTTTTCATCTCGACTGTTCTTTAATGTATCATTAACGACGCTTTTCTTCTAGGTGGTTCATAAGGAACAGGAAGATTCAGGTTGACTTTTCTAATCC
>NZ_VMMQ01000033.1:0-21131 GCF_013277295.1 Streptococcus sp. 477 | reverse complement strand
TTTGAGGTTGTAGATAAGACTGACGAAGTCAGCTCAAAACACTGTTTTGAGGTTGTGGATAGAACTGACGAAGTCAGTACCCATACCTACGGCAAGGCGAAGCTGACGTGGTTTGAAGAGATTTTCGAAGAGTATCAGTTATTTTGAAGAGTAGCGGGGAGTCCTTTGACTCCTCTTACTTTTGTCAAAAAGCGAAAAAAATGCTACAATAAAGAGAATAAACAAAATGAGGTATTATCATGTCTAAGATTCTAGTATTTGGTCACCAAAATCCAGACTCAGATGCCATCGGGTCATCTGTAGCCTTTGCCTACCTTGCAAAAGAAGCTTACGGTTTGGATACGGAAGCTGTTGCTCTTGGAACTCCAAATGAAGAAACAGCCTTTGTCTTGAACTATTTTGGTGTGGAAGCACCACGTGTTATCACTTCTGCCAAAGCAGAAGGTGCAGAGCAAGTTATCTTGACTGACCACAATGAATTCCAACAATCTGTATCAGATATCGCTGAAGTAGAAGTTTATGGTGTTGTAGACCACCACCGTGTGGCTAACTTTGAAACTGCAAGCCCACTTTACATGCGTTTGGAGCCAGTTGGATCAGCGTCTTCAATCGTTTACCGTATGTTCAAAGAACATGGTGTAGCTGTGCCTAAAGAGATTGCTGGTTTGATGCTTTCAGGTTTGATTTCCGATACCCTTCTTTTGAAATCACCAACAACACACCCAACAGATACAGTCATTGCTCCTGAATTGGCTGAATTAGCTGGTGTAAACTTGGAAGAGTATGGTTTGTCTATGTTGAAAGCTGGTACAAACTTGGCTAGCAAATCTGCTGAAGAATTGATTGACATCGATGCTAAAACTTTTGAATTGAACGGAAATAATGTCCGTGTTGCCCAAGTGAACACAGTTGACATCGCTGAAGTCTTGGAACGTCAAGCAGAAATTGAAGCTGCAATGCAAGCTGCTAACGAAGCAAACGGCTACTCTGACTTTGTCTTGATGATTACAGATATCGTTAACTCAAACTCAGAAATCTTGGCTCTTGGTGCCAATATGGGCAAGGTCGAAGCGGCTTTCAACTTCAAACTTGAAAACAATCATGCCTTCCTTGCTGGTGCCGTTTCACGTAAGAAACAAGTGGTACCTCAATTGACTGAAAGCTTTAATGCTTAAGATTTTGAGTGTTAATTCAAATTAGGAAAGGCTAGTTTGCCTTATATCGAAAGGAGTTTCGGCTCCTTTTTTTCTAGGAGTGAAGTATGTTAGAAAATGGTGATTTGATACTCAATGAAAATCAAAGAGCAAACTAGGAAGCTAGCCGCAAGCTGTACTTGAGTACGGTAAGGCGACGCTGACGTGGTTTGAATTTGATTTTCGAAGAGTATGATTTTTGTGAGAGATGGGTCAGACATGGGACAGGCCATCCAGACTTCCACAGGCAACTATAACCATGTTGCCATTTATTTGGATGGGATGATTTACCACGCTAGTGGACAGGCTGGTGTTGTCTGTCAAGAACCTGCAGACTTCTTTGAGCCCAATCACTTGTACGACATCTATGTTTACCCAGAAATGGATATCCATTCGGTGAAGGAAAGAGCTTGCAAACATCTAGGAGCACCCTACAATGCTTCTTTCTATCCAGATGGAGCTGGTTTTTACTGTTCCCAGTACATGGCAGAAATTCTCCCCATTTTTGAAAACATACCTATGAAATTTGGGGATGGGGAGCAGGCGATTAGTGATTTTTGGAGGGAGTATTACAGAGAACTAGGTCTGCCTGTTCCTCTGAACCAAGCTGGGACCAATCCCAGTCAGTTGGCAGCATCGCCTCTGTTAGAATGTAAAGAAAGGAATCTTCATGATTCAGATTTTTAATCCATCTCGTTTGACGAGACAGCCATTTTTTGGAGAATTGATCCGCTATCTGGACCAGCATGAGGATGTGATTCTACGGGAAATTAAGACTCAATTTCCAGATGTAGCAGTTGACAAACTCATGGAAGAGTATATAAAAGTGGGCTTGGTTCGTCGGGAAAATAAGCGTTATTACCTCAATCTTCCTATGCTTGAATCACTCGATAGTCTCGAACTGGATCAAGAGATTTTTGTCAGCGAAGATAGTCCGACCTATCAAGCCTTGTTGGAGCAGCGTTTTGAGACGGAATTGCGCAATCAAACCAATGCAGCTATTTTAGTTGAAAAAACAGATTTTGCGCGGACTAAAATGACCCTGTCTAATTATTTCTACAAGGTCAAACATCAGTATCCTTTGACAGAAAAACAGCAGGAACTTTATGACATTTTGGGAGATGTTAATCCTGAGTATGCCCTCAAGTATATGACGACTTTTTTGTTGAAATTTCTCAAAAAAGACCAGCTTATGCAGAAACGCCGAGACATCTTTGTGGATAGTTTAGTTGTCCTAGGTTATATTGTCCAAAATGAAGATGGAAAGTATGAGTTGGCCGTTGATTTTGATAAGGAAAGATTAACTTTCTACTTGGCGTGATTTCTTGTTTCTGAGCACATTGTTTGACTTTATCTACCGATAAGTTTATACTAATGTAACCGATAACACATATCGGAATAAAACTAAAGGAGACAATCATATGTCACTTGAAAACAAATTGGAACAAGCAACAGGCGCTATCAAAGAAAGATTTGGTAAAGTTACTGGGGATAGCAAGACTGAAGCAGAAGGCGCTGTAGAAAAGACAGTTGCTAAGGCAAAAGAAGTAGTTGAAGATGCTAAAGGTGCTGTAGAAGGTGCCGTTGAAGGTTTGAAAAACGCTTTTAAATAAAAATAGAAAAAATCAAGGGTTTTATTTCCCTTGATTTTTTACTATCTTATAAATAATTTTCTGCGACGGCTGCATCTCCTGGATAGGCTTCTTTTTTTCCTTGGACGATTTGGTAGCAATCAGCTCCCTTACCAGCAATAATCACAGCATCGAGTTCTTGTTCAGTGATGGTCATTGCCACCTTGATGGCCTCTTGGCGATTCGCAATTTTTTCAACAGGATGATTGATGTAGCTACTGATTTCATCTGCAATGGCCATCGGGTCTTCATAATTGGGGTCATCAGCAGTCAAAAAGACTTGAATCTCAGGATGTTGATTGAGGAGGAGGCCAAAGTCCTTACGACGACTTTCTCCCTTGTTTCCTGTTGATCCCAGAACCAGAGCAATCTTTCCAGTTTGATGAGTTTCAACCACATTGATGAGTTTTTTCAGACTATCCCCATTGTGGGCGTAGTCGATGAAGACCTTGGCTCCATTTTTCTGAGTGAGGACTTCCATACGACCAGGAACGCGGGTTGCAGCGATTCCTTTTTTGATGTCCTCAAGACTAGCTCCGAGACGGAGGCAAGCAAGTCCAGCAGCAACGGCATTTTCTTGGTTGAAGTGACCAATCAGTTGGATATCATAGTCTCCAGCCAGTTTACCCGTAGCTGAAAAGCTAAAGGCTTTGGAATTCTCGATTTGGTTATCAGATTGGCTACCATAGAAATCATGGTCTTGATCTGCCACTTGTTCTTTCAAGACAGAAAAGTGATCCATGTCACTGTTAATGATGACTGCTCGGCTATTTTCCATCAAGAGACGCTTGTGGTAGAAATAGTCTTCAAAGCTAGGGTGTTCAATCGGGCCGATATGGTCTGGGCTGATATTGAGGAAAACTCCCACATCAAAGGTTAGACCATAGATACGTTTGACCAGATAGGCTTGACTAGATACCTCCATGATGAGGTGGGTACGGTCATTTTGCACAGCCTGATTCATCATGTCAAATAGGTCAATACTCTCAGGAGTTGTCAATGCAGACTTAAAGAAAGTCTTGCCATCTAAAGTTGTATTCATAGTCGAGAGCATAGCAGGTCGATTCCCTTGAGATAAGATGTTATAAGCGAAATAGGCTGCTGTGGTCTTACCCTTGGTTCCAGTAAAGGCAAGGAGTTTGAGTTTTTCCTGTGGATTTCCATAAAATTCCATAGCAATCAGACTCATAGCTTTCTTAATGTCGTTCACGATAATGGCAGGAATACCAACTTCATAGTCTTTTTCAGCCACATACCAACCGAGTCCTTGAGAGATTGCTGAAAGCAGAAATTCCTTCTTAAAGGCAGTGCCTTTTGCAAAAAAAAGAGTGTCTTCTGTTACTTTTCGGCTGTCGTAGCTGATGCTATCAAAAACAACTTTGCTGTAGTTGTAGTGGTAGTGTCCTTGGTCGATAATCTCGCGGAAGAGACCATCTTTCTTTAATATATCTAATACGGTTTCAATCTTAATCATACTTTCTATTGTAAACCGAAAGTCGCAAATTTACAAGTAACAAGGAAAAGTTTATAATGGAAGATAAGGAGTTTTTCCTAGTTATCAAAATTGAATGAGGAATCTATGTCGCACGAAAACAATCACCAGCAGGCTCAGATGTTACGGGGGACTGCTTGGCTAACGGCTAGTAACTTTATCAGTCGCCTACTTGGGGCTATTTACATTATTCCTTGGTATATCTGGATGGGGTCTTATGCGGCTACGGCTAATGGTCTCTTTACCATGGGTTACAATATCTATGCCTGGTTCTTGCTGGTTTCAACAGCAGGGATTCCAGTTGCGGTGGCCAAGCAAGTTGCCAAGTACAATACCATGAGAGAAGAGGAGCATAGCTTTGCCCTGATTCGGAGCTTTTTAGGCTTTATGACAGGACTAGGCCTGGTTTTTGCTTTAGTCTTGTATGTCTTTGCTCCTTGGCTAGCAGACTTGTCTGGCGTGGGCAAAGACTTGATCCCAATCATGCAAAGCTTGGCTTGGGGAGTCTTGATTTTCCCATCTATGAGTGTTATCCGAGGATTTTTCCAAGGGATGAATAATCTCAAACCTTATGCCATGAGCCAAATTGCTGAGCAGGTCATTCGTGTTATCTGGATGCTCCTAGCAACCTTTATCATTATGAAGCTTGGCTCGGGAGACTATCTAGCAGCTGTTACCCAATCCACCTTTGCGGCCTTTGTCGGTATGGTAGCCAGTTTTGCAGTTTTGGTCTATTTTCTTGCTCAAGAAGGGTTACTCAAAAAAGTCCTTGAAACAGGGGATAAGATAGACAGCAAGCGTCTCTTAGTAGATACCATTAAGGAAGCCATTCCTTTTATCTTGACAGGGTCTGCCATCCAGCTCTTCCAGATTTTGGACCAGATGACCTTTATCAATAGTATGAGCTGGTTTACCAACTACAGCAATGAGGACTTGGTTATCATGTTTTCTTATTTCTCAGCCAATCCTAATAAAATCACGATGATTTTGATTTCTGTTGGGGTTTCGATTGGGAGTGTTGGTTTGCCACTTTTGACGGAAAACTATGTCAAGAGGGACTTGAAGGCAGCTTCTCGTCTCGTTCAGGACAGTCTCACCCTACTCTTTATGTTCTTGCTACCAGCAACGGTTGGAGTGGTTATGGTAGGAGAACCTCTTTATACAGTCTTCTATGGCAAGCCAGACAGTTTGGCTATGGGCTTATTTGTCTTTGCAGTTTTGCAGTCTATTATTTTAGGCTTGTACATGGTCTTGTCCCCCATGCTTCAAGCCATGTTCCGCAACCGCAAGGCCGTTCTCTATTTTATCTATGGTTCTATTGCCAAGCTGGTCTTGCAACTGCCTACCATCGCCCTTTTCCACAGTTATGGTCCCTTGATTTCAACAACCATCGCTCTTATCATTCCTAACGTCTTGATGTATCGGGATATTTGTAAAGTAACGGGTGTTAAGCGCAAGGTGATTGTGAAGCGAATCATTTTAATCAGTTTGCTGACCCTAGTCATGTTTCTGTTAATAGGAACCATCCAGTGGCTGTTAGGATTTGTTTTCCAACCAAGTGGACGTTTGTGGAGCTTCTTTTATGTAGCTCTTGTCGGTGCCATGGGGGGTGGACTCTACGGATTCATGAGTCTCTATACTCGTCTCTTAGATAAGGTTATTGGACAGGCCAAAGCTGCCCAGTTGCGAGCAAAATTTAAGTTTTCTTAAGATAGCATTTATAAATAAAAGGAATAAGTTGAACAATCTTTTAGGAGAACTTGAAACTTATTCTTTTTTTTAGCGTCAAAACAGCTAAAATTATCTTTTAAGAGTAGAAGATGAGGCCTTTTTCGATTTTTTTGGACAAAATCATTGACTAAACAAACTAAACGTTGTATAATAAAACAAATCTTTAAAGCAGGAGGTTCTGGAAATGAAAAAGTCTAAGAGCAAATATCTAACCTTGGCAGGTCTTGTCCTGGGTACAGGAGTTTTATTGAGCGCGTGCGGAAATTCTAGCACGGCGACAAAAACATACAACTATGTTTATTCAAGTGACCCATCTAGCTTGAACTATCTAGCAGAGAACCGCGCAGCAACATCCGATATTGTTGCAAATTTGGTAGACGGGTTATTAGAAAATGACCAATATGGGAATATTATTCCATCATTAGCAGAGGATTGGACTGTTTCTCAGGACGGTTTGACCTATACCTACAAACTTCGCAAGGATGCCAAGTGGTTTACTTCTGAGGGAGAAGAATATGCGCCTGTAACTGCCCAGGATTTTGTGACAGGTTTGCAATATGCAGCTGATAAAAAATCAGAAGCCTTGTATCTAGTGCAGGACTCTGTTGCTGGTTTGGATGACTATATCACTGGTAAAACAAGCGACTTTTCAACTGTTGGTGTCAAGGCACTTGATGACCAAACGGTTCAATATACTTTGGTTAAACCAGAACTTTACTGGAATTCAAAAACACTCGCAACGATACTTTTTCCTGTTAATGCAGATTTCTTGAAATCAAAAGGGGATGATTTTGGGAAGGCGGATCCATCTAGTATTTTGTACAATGGACCTTTCTTGATGAAAGCACTTGTCTCAAAATCTGCTATTGAATATAAGAAAAACCCTAATTACTGGGATGCTAAGAATGTCTTTGTAGACGATGTGAAATTGACCTACTATGATGGTAGCGACCAAGAATCACTGGAACGTAATTTTACAGCTGGTGCTTATACTACGGCTCGTCTTTTTCCTAACAGCTCCAGCTATGAAGGGATTAAAGAAAAATACAAAAACAATATCATCTATAGTATGCAAAATTCAACTTCATATTTCTTTAATTTTAACCTAGATAGGAAGTCTTACAATTATACTTCTAAAACAAGTGACATTGAAAAGAAATCGACTCAGGAAGCAGTTCTCAATAAAAACTTCCGTCAGGCTATCAATTTTGCTTTTGACAGAACATCTTATGGGGCTCAGTCTGAAGGGAAAGAAGGTGCAACAAAGATTTTGCGTAACCTAGTGGTTCCTCCAAACTTTGTCAGTATCAAGGGAAAAGACTTTGGTGAAGTTGTAGCCTCTAAGATGGTCAACTATGGTAAGGAATGGCAAGGTATCAACTTTGCGGATGGTCAAGACCCTTACTACAATCCTGAGAAAGCCAAGGCTAAGTTTGCGGAAGCTAAGAAAGAACTCGAAGCAAAGGGTGTTCAATTCCCAATCCACTTGGATAAGACTGTGGAAGTAACAGATAAAGTGGGCATACAAGGAGTTAGTTCTATCAAACAATCAATTGAATCTGTTTTAGGTTCTGATAATGTAGTGATTGACATTCAGCAATTAACATCAGATGAGTTTGACAGTTCAGGCTACTTTGCTCAAACAGCTGCTCAGAAAGATTATGATTTATATCATGGCGGTTGGGGACCTGATTATCAAGACCCGTCAACCTATCTCGATATTTTTAATACTAATAGTGGAGGATTTCTGCAAAATCTTGGACTAGAGCCTGGTGAGGCCAATGACAAGGCTAAGGCAGTTGGACTGGATGTCTATACTCAAATGTTGGAAGAAGCTAATAAAGAGCAAGATCCAGCCAAACGTTATGAGAAATATGCTGATATTCAAGCTTGGTTGATTGATAGTTCTTTAGTTCTTCCAAGTGTTTCGCGTGGGGGAACACCATCATTGAGAAGAACCGTACCATTTGCTGGTGCCTATGGTTTAACCGGTACAAAAGGGGTTGAATCATATAAATACCTCAAAGTACAAGATAAGATTGTCACAACAGACGAATATGCAAAAGCCAGAGAAAAATGGTTGAAAGAAAAAGAAGAATCTAATAAAAAAGCCCAAGAAGAATTGGCAAAACATGTCAAATAAAATCTAATTGTAGATAAGTTTGTGTAAGAAGTCTTTGTGCTTAAAAACGCATAATATCAGGTATATAAAATCCTAGATGTTATGCGTTTTGTTATAGGAAGATTTATTAGATTTTATCCTCAAATTGAGTTATTCCTGACTTTATCCGTTGAAATATTATAAGGAGTATTTATGAAATTAAAATTATTAAGAGTAGATACTAAGGTGATTATGGGGAGTTTCTTCCTTGTTCTGTCTAGTCTACTTGCTTTGTTGCTTCCCCTTATCTTAAAGGGTTTAATAGATGGGAGTTCTATTGAAAATATAGGTTCCAAAGTATTTCAATCGTTTTTGATTTTTATTGGTCAAGCCTTGTTTTCTTCTATTGGTTACTATCTGTTTAGTCAATCGGGTGAAAAAAAGATAGCAAAAATCAGGAAAAAAGTGATAGAGGGGTTGATTTATGCAGAGAAATCCTTCTTTGATAAGAGCCAAAGTGGGGAGTTGACTTCTGCCATTGTCAATGACACGAGTGTCATTCGTGAGTTTTTAATTACGACTTTCCCAAATATTATTTTGAGTTTAGTTATGGTACTTGGTTCCATCATAGTCTTATTTAGTCTTGATTGGAATCTTTCTCTACTTTTATTCATCACTCTTCCTTGTATGATGTTTATTATCTTGCCCCTTTCCAATATCAGTGAAAAGTATAGTCGTCGTTTACAGGAGGAAATCGGATTTTTAACAGGGCAATTGACTGAAAAGATTCAAGAACATGAATTAATTAAGACTAACCAAGCAGAGAAAAGTGTACAGGATGTTTTGGATAATTGTATTGAAAGGGTACAAAACAATTCACTGAAATCAGATAGGATTACTTCTTTTGAGACCCCGTTTGCTCTCTTATTTATCTTTGCGACTATAGCTGTGATGCTAACCTATGGGGGTTATCGGGTCAGCGCAGGATATATATCTGTGGGAACCTTGGTTTCGTTTTTGATTTACCTCTTTCAATTACTTAATCCTATTAGTAATATAGCTAATTTTGTAACTGTTTATTCTAGGAGTAAGGGATCTTCAGTTGCACTGGAGAACTTGCTTGCAGTTCCTAAAGAAAAATTTGAGGGAGGAAAATCGGTATCAGGACAAGGGTTGAATTTTAACCATGTCTATTTTGGTTATGATGAAAATCGACCTGTCTTAAAGGATATTACTTTCTCCATTTTCAAGGGGCAAAAAATTGCTTTTGTTGGACCATCTGGATCAGGAAAATCAACGATTGTGCGTTTGTTAGAGCGGTTTTATAAACCGCTTTCAGGAGATATTCTAATGGAGCAATCAAGTATATATGATTTTAACTTAAAAGAATGGAGAAGTAAAATCGCTTGGGTTTCACAAAATAATGCAGTCTTATCTGGCAGTATTCGTGACAATCTTTGTCTCGGTTTGAATCGCTTAGTAACTGATGATGAATTGATGAAAGTGCTAGACTTAGTATCACTAGGTGATGAGATTCGCTCCATGAAAGAGGGACTAGATACTGAGGTTGGTGAACGCGGACGACTCTTGTCAGGGGGACAAAGCCAAAGACTTCAAATAGCTAGAGCCTACTTAAAAGATGCTGAAATTCTTATATTTGATGAAGCCACTGCTAATCTTGATGCGGATTCTGAGTATGCGATTATCAGTAGCCTCTATTCTGTACTAAAGGAGAAGACAGTTGTGATTATAGCGCATCGTTTGTCAACGGTAAAAGATGTGGATTGTATTTTCTTCTTAGAGGAGGGGAAAATCACTGGCTCAGGAACTCATAAGGAACTACTGGAAAATCATGAGCGTTATGCTCGTTTTGTGCAGGAGCAAATGATAGAGTGAAGGTGTCTTTTGAGATTCACCATTTTATAGTCTATTAAAGGGAGCAGGAAAAACTCCCTTTTTATATAGTTTGAAACTATAGCTAGCTCTTGAAAAGAAGAAAATGAGTTGATGAAAATAAGTGGTACAATAGTTACTATAGATTTGGAGGTATTGTATGAGCAAGGAATTACACATTAACACAATTTTGGCCCAGGCGGGCATTAAGTCAGATGAAGCGACAGGTGCATTGGTGACACCGCTCCATTTTTCAACGACCTATCAGCATCCAGAGTTTGGTCGATCTACTGGGTTTGACTATACGCGCACTAAAAATCCAACTCGTAGTAAGGCTGAGGAAGTCTTGGCGGCTATTGAGTCAGCAGACTATGCCCTAGCGACTAGCTCAGGGATGTCAGCTATTGTACTGGCCTTTAGCGTCTTTCCAGTAGGAAGTAAGGTCTTGGCAGTGCGTGATCTTTACGGTGGTTCTTTTCGCTGGTTTAACCAAGTGGAGCAGGAAGGTCGTTTCCATTTTACCTATGCCAATACAGAAGAAGAGTTGATTGCCGAGTTAGAAAAGGATGTGGATGTTCTCTATATCGAAACCCCAACCAATCCCTTGATGTTGGAATTTGATATCGAAAAACTAGCAAAATTGGCTCATGCTAAGGGTGCCAAAGTGGTGGTGGACAATACCTTCTATAGCCCTATCTACCAACGTCCGATCGAAGATGGAGCAGATATGGTTCTCCATTCAGCAACCAAGTATCTGGCAGGACACAATGATGTCTTGGCTGGAGTGGTTGTGACCAATAGTTTAGAACTATACGAGAAGCTTTTCTACAATCTCAATACGACAGGGGCAGTCTTGTCACCGTTTGACAGCTACCAGTTGCTTCGTGGTCTCAAGACCTTGTCTCTTCGTATGGAGCGCTCAACAGCTAACGCCCAAGAAGTGGTTGCCTTTTTGAAGGATTCTCCAGCAGTCAAGGAGGTTCTCTATACTGGTCGTGGGGGGATGATTTCCTTTAAAGTAGTCGATGAAACGCGCATTCCTCATATTTTGAACAGTCTCAAGGTCTTCTCTTTTGCGGAAAGTTTGGGTGGGGTAGAAAGTCTCATTACTTATCCAACGACGCAAACTCATGCTGATATTCCAGCAGAAGTGCGCCATTCTTATGGTTTGACAGATGACCTCTTGCGCTTGTCAATTGGGATTGAGGATGCTAGAGATTTGATTGCAGATTTGCGCCAAGCTTTAGAAGGATAAGACAAAGATGGGAAAATATGATTTTACAAGCCTGCCCAACCGTTTAGGGCACCATACCTATAAATGGAAAGAAACAGAAACGGATAGTGAAGTTCTACCAGCTTGGATAGCGGATATGGACTTTGTGGTCTTGCCTGAAATCCGCCAAGCCGTGCAAACTTACGCAGACCAACTGGTTTATGGTTATACCTATGCCAGTGAAGACTTAATTAAGGAAGTTCAAAAGTGGGAAGCTACACAATACGGTTACAACTTTGACAAAGAGGCTCTTGTTTTTATCGAGGGTGTGGTACCAGCCATCTCAACAGCTATTCAAACCTTTACAAAAGAAGGCGAGGCGGTTTTAATTAACACGCCTGTCTACCCACCCTTTGCTCGCAGTGTCAAGTTGAACAATCGTAGATTGATTACTAATTCCTTAGTGGAAAAGGATGGTCTGTTTGAGATTGACTTTGACCAACTTGAAAAGGATTTGGTGGAAGAGGAGGTTAAACTCTATATTCTTTGCAACCCTCACAATCCTGGTGGACGTGTTTGGGAAAAAGAAGTGTTGGAGAAGATTGGCCAACTCTGCCAAAAACACGGTGTTTTGTTAGTTTCAGATGAGATTCACCAAGATTTGACCCTCTTTGGTCACAAACACCAGTCTTTCAATACCATCAATCCTGCCTTCAAAAATTTTGCTATCGTCTTGACCAGTGCCACTAAAACATTTAATATTGCTGGGACAAAAAATTCCTATGCAGTCATTGAAAATCCTAAGTTGAGACTGGCTTTCCAGAAACGCCTGTTGGCCAATAATCAGCATGAAATTTCAGGCTTGGGTTATTTGGCGACAGAAGCTGCCTATCGATACGGTAAAGATTGGCTAGAGGAACTCAAGCAAGTCTTTGAAGATCACATCAATTATGTGGTGGATCTATTTGGAAAAGAGACTAAAATCAAGGTCATGAAACCGCAAGGTACCTACTTGATTTGGCTTGACTTTTCAGCCTATGACCTGACTGATGAAACATTGCAAGAGTTGTTGAGAAATGAATCCAAGGTTATCCTCAACCGTGGTTTGGATTTTGGAGAGGAAGGAAGTCTCCATGCCCGCATCAATATAGCTATGCCCAAATCTCTATTGCAAGAAGTCTGTCAGCGGATTGTGGCTACTTTTGCCAAACGTTAAAAATCCAGTCTTCTAGGAGAAAAGTCTTCCTAGAAGGCTATTTTCATAGGCGAAAATATGGTATAATAAAAAGATAAGGTAAAGGTGAAAATATGGCTAAATTGATTCCGGGGAAAGTTCGTATCGAAGGTGTTGCCCTTTATGAAACTGGTAAGGTTGATATCATCAAGGAAAAGAACAATCGGCTCTACGCTCGCGTTGCAGAAGAAGAACTGCGCTATAGTTTAGAGGATGATTTGGTTTTTTGTGCCTGTGATTTTTTTCAAAAGAGGGGCTACTGTGTGCATTTGGCAGCGCTAGAGCATTTTCTGAAAAATGATGAGCGTGGTCAGGAAATCTTGTGGAGTCTGGAAGAAGGTCATGAAGAAAAAGAGGCCATTGAAACCAAGGTGACCTTGGGTGGCAAGTTTTTGGATCGAATTTTATCTCCAAAATCAGAATGCGCCTATGAGTTATCAGTTGTGGGTCAGGTGGAAGCAGGAAGCAATCATATCTTGTGGACTCTGAGAATCGGCCAAATCAATAGCCAAAAATACTATGTCATTCGGGATATTCTACTCTTTTTAAGGATTGTCGAGCAGAGAAAGTCTTATATGATTGGCAAGGTCTATGAGGAGTCTCTTTCTTGGGAAGCCTTTGATGAGGCCAGCCAAGAACTTCTGACGTTCTTACGGGGACTGATGGAGGAAGGACAGGCTCCAGACCTCTTTTTCCAAAACCAGGGTCGGCACCTCTTTTTCCCTCTGACCTTTTTTGAGCAGGGTGTGAATTTACTGATGACCTTGCCCCATTTTCAATTTGACCATCAAGTGGATAGCTACCAGACCCTGCTTTTTCAGGATATGCATGCTGATGCTAATCTATTTGCCTTTACAGTAATAGAATACTCGGATTATTTTGAAATGGAAATCAGAGAGAGTCCAAGAGTTAATGCCTTTTATCAGGGAGCTGTACTTTTCCATAAAGGACAGGTTTATTTTCTAACAGACCAACAGATGCGTCTTCTCAAGGAAATTAAAGCGCTACCTGTGGATCAGCATGGAAAGAAATACCTGCAATTTGATAGTAGTGACCGAGATAAGTTGGCTTCTTGTTTAACTTTTTTTAGCCAGATGGGGACTGTTTCAGCTCCAGAACGGTTACAAATCAAAACGTTTGCGCCCTCTTTTTACTTTGACAGGGAAGAAGATAATCGGATTCGTTTAGAGATTCAGTTTGATTATGGGGATAGGCAGGTATCAAGCCGACAAGAGCTAGAAGAATTGCCATTTTCAAGTGATGCTGACTTAGAAGAAAGAATTTTCCAAGTCTGTTTGGTTACAGGTTTTGAAGCAGACTTTCAATCTTGGCGTCAGGCCCTAAAAGCAGAGTCTGTCTATCATTTCTTCCACGAAATCATTCCAGTCTTTGAAAAACTCGGGAATGTTGACCTATCAGACAAGTTAGAAGAACTCTATAACCTAGCAAGCCCTCAAGTGCAGATTGCTTCCAAGGGAGGTCTCTTGGAAATCCAATTTGATTTTCAAGATATTGCCCAAGAGGAAATTGATCAAGCCATGCAGGCCTTGGTTGCCAATCAAGATTTTTACATTGATTCGTCCAATCGAGTCTACTTTTTCGATGAAGAAACCAAGAAAATTCGCCAAAATCTACAGGAACTGGGGCAGTTTGAATTAAAAGATGGGACCTTGCAGGCTCGGAAATCTTTGGCCTACAGTTTAGCTCATCTCTTTGAAGGGCGAGACCGTGTTTCTTTTTCACAAGAATTCCAGAATCTGGCTCACGACTTGACGCATCCAGAGGACTTCCCTAGACAAGCAACTCAGGTTCAGGCCGATTTGCGAGATTATCAGGAAAAGGGAATCGGCTGGCTGCAAATGCTCCATCACTATGGTTTTGGTGGAATTTTGGCTGATGATATGGGACTTGGTAAAACCCTGCAGACTATTGCTTTTTTGACCAGTCAAGTGACAAAAGAAAGTCGGGTCTTGATTTTAGCACCGTCAGGTTTGATTTACAACTGGGCAGATGAATTTCAGAAGTTTGCCCCACAGTTGGATGTGGCTGTTGTTCATGGTTTGAAAGCTAGTCGTGAAGAGATTCTTGCTGATAGCCATCAAATCTATGTGACGAGCTATGCTACCTTCCGTCAGGACAGTGAGCTTTATCAGGGGATGGCCTTTGACTTCCTTTTCTTAGATGAGGCTCAGGTCATGAAAAACGCCCAGACCAAGATTGCTCAGACTTTGAGACAATTTGTGGTGCCGTCTGTCTTTGCCTTGTCAGGAACTCCGATTGAAAACCATCTGGGTGAGTTGTGGTCTATTTTCCAAATCGTCATGCCAGGACTTTTGCCAAGCAAGAAAGAATTTATGAAATTACCAGCTGAGCGCGTTGCTCAGTTTATCAAGCCTTTCGTGATGAGGCGCAAGAAAGAAGAAGTGCTGACTGAATTGCCAGATTTGATTGAAGTAGTTTATAAGAATGAACTGGAAGACCAGCAAAAGGCTATCTACCTAGCCCAGTTGCAACAGATGAGAGATAGATTGGCTCAAGTGTCAGATCAGGAATTTCAGCGAAGTCGTGTGGAAATCTTGTCTGGTCTGATGCGCTTGCGCCAAATCTGTGACACTCCTGCCCTCTTTATGGAAGATTATCAGGGAGCCAGTGGCAAACTGGATAGTCTCCGAGACCTGCTGGTACAGGTGGCAGACGGCGGACACCGTGTCTTGATTTTCTCGCAGTTCAAGGGAATGTTGGAGAAAATTGAACAAGAACTGCCAGACTTGGGCTTGACTTCCTTTAAAATTACGGGTTCAACCCCAGCCAAGGAAAGACAAGACATGACCAAGGCCTTTAACCAAGGGGAAAGAGATGCCTTTCTGATTTCCCTCAAGGCTGGTGGTGTCGGTCTGAACCTGACAGGTGCTGATACGGTTATCTTGGTCGATCTTTGGTGGAATCCTGCTGTTGAGGCGCAAGCCATTGGCCGTGCCCATCGGATGGGTCAGGAAGAAACGGTTGAGGTCTATCGCTTGGTGACCAAGGGAACCATTGAAGAAAAAATTCAGGAACTCCAAGAACAAAAGAAACATCTGGTGTCACAAGTATTGGACGGCACAGAGTCACGTGGCAGTCTCACCCTAGCAGAAATTAGAGAAATTTTGGGAATTTCTGAAGCCAGCACTTGAAAAATCAAGACAATACGCTATAATGAAGTGTTGAAAGGAAATAGAAAATGAAACAAGAACGATTTCCATTGGTGTCAGATGACGAGGTCATGCTGACTGAAATGCCAGTCATGAACTTGTACGATGAGTCTGATCTGATCAGTAATATCAAGGGTGAGTATCGGGATAAAAATTATTTAGAATGGGCTCCTATTGCTGAAGAAAAACCAGCAAAACCGCTTGAAAAGCAAGTAGAGAAACCTAAAAAGGCTCCTTTAGGGGTAAAAAAAGAAGGAAAGAGCTATGCGGAGGTGGCGCGTGAAGAAGCGCGTGCAGACTTGAAAAAGAAACGCTCTGCTAACTATCTAACTCAGGATTTCAGCCGTGCGAGACGTCATTCTAAATCAGGCCTTCTTAGACAGGGCAACCAACCGACAACTCCTTTCCAAAAGGAAAATCCTGGTGAATTTGTCAGATATAGCCAAAAATTGACCCAGTCTCATTATATCTTAGCGGAGGAAGTTCATTCTATCCCTACCAAGAATGAAGAAGTGTCAGCACCTGCTCCAAAGAAAAACAACTATGATTTTCTAAAGAAGAGCCAAATCTACAATAAAAAAAGTAAACAAACAGAACAAGAACGTCGGGTTGCCCAAGAGTTGAATCTGACCAGAATTACAGAATAGGGGAGAAAACATGCCAAAGACATATCATTTTATCGGGATTAAGGGATCAGGGATGAGTGCCTTGGCCTTGATGTTGCACCAAATGGGGCATAAGGTACAGGGTTCAGATGTTGAAAAGTACTACTTTACTCAACGAGGTCTTGAGCAGGCAGGAATTACCATTCTTCCTTTTGATGAAAAGAATCTAGACGGTGATATGGAAATTATCGCTGGAAATGCCTTTCGTCCAGATAACAACGTCGAAATTGCCTATGCGGACCAAAATGGTATCAGCTACAAACGTTACCATGAATTTCTAGGTAGCTTTATGCGTGACTTTGTCAGCATGGGAGTAGCAGGAGCGCATGGAAAAACTTCAACGACAGGTATGTTGTCACACGTCTTGTCTCACATTACAGATACCAGCTTCTTGATTGGGGATGGGACCGGTCGTGGTTCGGCCAATGCCAAATATTTTGTCTTTGAATCTGACGAATATGAGCGCCACTTTATGCCTTATCACCCAGAATACTCTATTATTACCAACATTGACTTTGACCATCCAGACTATTTCACAAGTCTCGAGGATGTTTTCAATGCCTTTAACGACTATGCCAAACAAATTACCAAGGGTCTTTTTGTCTATGGTGAAGATGCAGAATTGCGTAAGATTACGGCTAATGCTCCGATTTATTATTATGGTTTTGAAGCTGAGGGCAATGACTTTGTAGCTAGTGAGCTTCTTCGTTCAACAACTGGTTCAACCTTCACCGTTCATTTCCGTGGACAAGACTTGGGTCAATTCCACATCCCAACTTTTGGTCGTCACAATATCATGAATGCGACAGCCGTTATTGGTCTTCTTTACACAGCAGGATTTGATTTGAACTTGGTGCGTGAGCACTTGAAAACATTTGCCGGTGTTAAGCGTCGTTTCACTGAGAAAATTGTCAATGACACAGTGATTATCGATGACTTTGCCCACCATCCAACAGAAATTATTGCGACCTTGGATGCGGCTCGTCAGAAATACCCAAGCAAGGAAATTGTAGCGGTCTTCCAACCGCATACCTTTACAAGAACCATTGCCTTGTTAGATGACTTTGCCCACGCTTTAAACCAAGCGGATGCTGTTTACCTAGCCCAAATTTATGGATCTGCTCGTGAGGTAGACCATGGTGATGTTAAGGTAGAAGACCTAGCTAATAAAATCAACAAGAAACACCAAGTCATTACTGTTGAAAATGTTTCTCCTCTCCTAGACCATGACAATGCTGTTTACGTCTTTATGGGAGCAGGAGATATCCAAACCTATGAATACTCATTTGAGCGACTCTTGTCTAACTTGACAAGCAATGTTCAATAGGTTATTCTCATGGAAATTCCAATTAAGATCATTCAGGCAAGTCAGTCTGATTTGGCTGAGATAGAGGCACTTCAAACTTCGTCTTTTCCGGCTGAAAAGCAGCAACCTTCCCATATCTTAGAAGAAAGTATCCGTAAGTGTGCGGATACCTTTCTTCTAGCTAGGGATGAAAACCAACTTTTAGGCTATATTCTATCAAGTCCCCAGTCAGACAATCCGCAATGTCTAAAAGTAGATTCTTTAGTCATTGAGTCTGACCATCAGAGACAAGGATTGGGAACACTTCTTCTTGCGGCTTTGAAAGAGGTGGCAGTTGAGCTGGATTACAAAGGGATTTGTTTGGAGAGTCCTGATGAGCTGCTTTCCTATTTTGAAATGAACGGTTTTATTGATGAAGAAACTTCCCTTTATGAAACTAGCCAGGGTTTTAGTATGATTTGGTTTAATCCCTTTTATCTGGAGGCACAATGAAGATCAGACAAGCAAAATTAGAAGATTTGGATCGTATCGTCGAGATTGAACTAGAGAATTTTTCGGTCGAAGAAGCCATTCCTCGCTCTGTCTTTGAGGCACATTTGCGAGAAATTCAGACCTCTTTTCTGGTTGCTGAAAAAGAGGGTAGGATTATGGGTTATATAGAAGGACCAGTTGGCCCCCATCGCCATCTGCAAGACCAGTCTTTTACAGAAGAGATAGAAGACCATAGCCATGGGTCGGGGGGCTATATCTCTGTGACCTGTCTGTCTATTGCCAAGGAGGCACAGGGACTCGGACTGGGTCAGAAATTGCTAACAGCCTTGAAAGAAGTTGCTCTTGAATATGAGAGAGATGGCATTAATCTAACCTGTCATGACTATCTTATTGCCTACTATGAAAAGCATGGATTTGTCAACGAAGGCCAGTCCCAGTCAACCTTTGCAGGGGAAACCTGGTATGATATGGTCTGGGAAATGAAAAAATAAGCTAGGAAAAGCATCATAGGTTGCTTTTCTTGGACTTTTAAGATATAATATTATGGATTGTCAACAAGGAGGAAAAACTTTTGAGTGAAAAGTCAAGAGAAGAAGAGAAATTAAGCTTTAAAGAGCAGATTCTGAGAGATTTAGAAAAAGTAAAAGGCTATGATGAAGTTCTGAAAGAAGATGAGGCAGTAGTTCGCACTCCTGCAAATGAACCTTCAGCTGAAGAACTCATGGCTGATTCCTTGTCAACGGTAGAGGAGATTATGAGAAAAGCTCCTACCGTGCCGACTCACCCAAGTCAAGATGTACCAGCTTCTCCAGCAGATGAGATTCAAAGAGAAACTCCTGGTGTTCCAAGTCATCCAAGTCAAGATGTACCTTCCTCTCCAGCGGAAGAAAGTGGTTCAAGACCAGGACCAGGTCCTATTAGACCTAAGAAACTTGAAAGAGAATACAATGAAACCCCAACAAGGGTAGCTGTTTCCTATAAGACGGCAGAGAAAAAAGCAGAACAAGCAGGTCCAGAAACACCTACGCCTGCTACAGAAACAGTGGATATCATCAGCGATACACCACGTCGTAGCCGTAGAGAAGGAGCAAAACCCGTTAAGTCTAAGAAAGAGAAGAAGTCACATGTGAAAGCTTTTGTGATTTCATTCCTTGTATTCCTTGCCTTGCTCTCAGCAGGTGGCTACTTTGGTTACCAGTACGTGCTAGATTCTTTATTACCTATCGATGCTAATTCTAAGAAATATGTGACTGTTGGAATTCCAGAAGGTTCAAACGTTCAAGAAATCGGTACGACGCTTGAAAAAGCTGGTTTGGTAAAGCATGGTCTGATTTTTAGCTTTTATGCCAAGTATAAAAATTATACCGATTTGAAAGCGGGTTACTACAATTTGCAAAAGAGTATGAGTACAGAAGACTTACTCAAAGAGTTGCAAAAAGGTGGAACAGATGAACCACAAGAACCTGTCCTTGCGACTTTGACAATTCCAGAAGGTTATACTTTGGATCAGATTGCTCAAGCGGTAGGTCAATTGCAAGGTGACTTCAAAGAGCCTTTGACAGCGGATGCTTTCCTAGCAAAAGTTCAAGATGAGACGTTTATCAGTCAAGCAGTAGCCAAATATCCTACTTTATTGGAAAGCTTGCCTACAAAGGAAAGTGGGGCTCGTTATCGTTTGGAAGGATACCTTTTCCCAGCTACATACTCTATCAAGGAAAGCACAACTGTTGAGAGCTTGATTGATGAGATGTTAGCTGCTATGGATAAGAACCTATCTCCTTACTATAGTACTATCAAATCTAAAAACTTGACTGTCAATGAGTTGTTGACCATTGCTTCCTTGGTCGAAAAAGAAGGTGCCAAGACAGAAGATCGTAAGCTCATTGCAGGTGTATTCTACAATCGTTTGAATCGTGATATGCCACTTCAAAGTAATATTGCAATCTTGTATGCCCAAGGAAAACTGGGGCAAAATATCAGCTTAGCTGAGGATGTTGCGATTGATACCAACATTGATTCACCTTATAATGTTTATAAAAATGTAGGTCTCATGCCTGGTCCAGTCGATAGTCCAAGTCTGGATGCGCTTGAGTCAAGCATCAATCAAACTAAGAGCGATAACCTCTACTTTGTAGCAGATGTCACAGAAGGCAAGGTCTACTATGCTAATAATCAAGAAGACCACGATCGCAATGTCGCTGAACATGTCAACAGCAAATTAAACCAAACAAACTAAAATTATGTGATACTTCACATAATTTTCTTTAGAAAATATTATTAGAAGAAAGTTGAGAAAAATGGCAGAAAAAACATATCCTATGACCCTTGAGGAAAAGGAAAAACTTGAAAAAGAATTAGAAGAATTGAAATTGGTTCGTCGACCAGAAGTGGTAGAACGCATTAAGATTGCCCGTTCATACGGTGACCTTTCAGAAAACAGTGAGTACGAAGCAGCTAAGGATGAACAAGCCTTTGTCGAAGGACAAATCTCTAGCTTAGAAACAAAAATCCGCTATGCTGAAATCGTCAATAGCGACGCAGTTGCCCAGGACGAAGTAGCGATTGGTAAAACAGTCACCATCCAAGAAATTGGTGAGGACGAAGAAGAAGTTTATATTATCGTAGGTTCAGCGGGTGCGGATGCCTTTGCAGGTAAGGTTTCAAATGAAAGCCCAATTGGACAAGCCTTGATTGGCAAGAAAACAGGTGACACAGCAACCATTGAAACGCCTGTTGGTAGCTATGATGTAAAAATCTTGAAGGTTGAAAAAACAGCCTAAAAACAGAAAAAGGAGTGGGGAGGCGATGTGCTTCACTCACTCCTTTTTCCATTTTGCTACTCTTCGAAAATCTCTTCAAACCACGTCAGCGTCGCCTTGCCGTATATATGGTTACTGACTTCGTCAGTTCTATCTACAACCTCAAAACCATGTTTTGAGCAACCTGCGGCTAGTTTCCTAGTTTGCTCTTTAATTTTCATTGAGTATAA
>NZ_VMMQ01000032.1:1941-20097 GCF_013277295.1 Streptococcus sp. 477 | reverse complement strand
TCATTATAGAACTTTCAATATCACATTCGAATCACAATAAATAAAAAAATCTTCCAATTCCCTTGCAAAAATGAAGAAAGTGTGATAACATAGTACGGTATGTAGTGCTAGCACATCCGCTATATTAGATTTAATAGGAGGAAAACACAATGGCTAAAGTATGTTACTTTACAGGTCGTAAGACTGTATCAGGAAACAACCGTTCACACGCGATGAACCAAACAAAACGTGCCGTAAAACCAAACCTTCAAAAAGTTACTGTTCTTATCGATGGTAAACCTAAAAAAGTTTGGGCTTCAGCTCGCGCTTTGAAATCAGGTAAAGTTGAACGCGTTTAATAATAAAAGCAAGGAGACCTCAGGGTCTTTTTCTTTTGACATAGTGAAAAAATCATTTTAAAAGCAGAGTAAATATCCGCTGATACAGTATTCTGCTTTTACACTTGGGCTGAAATATGATAAAATAGAGTATCAACTAGTTGAGGTAAAAAGGATGACTGTAAAAATTAATACAAAAGATGGTCAAATCGAACTAACAGATGAAGTGATTGCAACCGTCGTAGGTGGAGCAGCAACTGAAATTTTTGGTGTGGTCGGTATGGCTAGTAAAAATGCCCTCAAAGATAATTTCCAAGCCCTTCTAGGTAAGGAAAATTATTCCAAAGGTGTCGTCGTAAAGGCAGCCGAAGATGGAAGCATTGCAGTTGATGTGTATACCGTGTTAAGCTACGGAACAAAGATTAGTGAAGTGTCAAAAAACATTCAAGAGCGTGTTGCCTTTAGCTTGGAAAACCAGCTTGGAATTACTGCTCAGACTGTAAATGTCTACATTCAAAATATCAAAGTTGTAGGAGAATAACCGTGTCAAAAATTACTACTAGCTTATTTCAAGAAATGGTGCAGGCTGCATCAACTCGCTTGAATAAGCAAGCTGAATATGTCAATTCATTAAACGTCTTCCCTGTTCCAGATGGAGATACTGGAACAAACATGGGGATGACCATCGAAAATGGAGCTAAAGAAGTTGCAGACAAGCCAGCTTCTACAGTTGGAGAGGTAGCGAGCATTCTTGCTAAAGGGCTTTTGATGGGTGCGCGTGGGAACTCAGGAGTTATTATGTCTCAGCTTTTCCGTGGATTTTCACAAGCCATCAAGGATAAAGACGAGTTAACAGGTCAAGACTTGGCCCTTGCCTTCCAATCAGGTGTTGAAGTTGCCTATAAGGCAGTGATGAAACCAGTTGAAGGAACGATTTTGACAGTTTCTCGTGGGGCTGCTATCGGTGCTAAGAAAAAAGCTGAGCAAACAGATGATGCTGTTGAAGTCATGCGCGCAGCCTTGGAAGGTGCTAAAACAGCTCTAACTAAAACGCCAGACATGCTTCCAGTATTGAAGGAAGTTGGCGTTGTGGACTCAGGTGGTCAAGGATTGGTCTTTATCTACGAAGGTTTCCTTTCTGCCCTTACTGGTGAATATATTGCATCTGAGGACTTTGTAGCGACTCCTGCCAATATGAGTGAAATGATCAATGCAGAGCACCACAAGTCTGTGGCTGGTCATGTGGCGACTGAGGATATCAACTTTGGTTACTGTACTGAAATCATGGTAGCTCTTAAGCAAGGTCCAACCTATGCCAAAGATTTTGACTACGATGAATTCCGTAACTACTTGAATGAACTTGGAGATTCTCTCCTCGTTGTCAATGATGATGAAATCGTCAAAGTCCATGTCCATACAGAAGATCCAGGACTTGTCATGCAAGAAGGTCTAAAATATGGTAGCTTGGTCAAGGTAAAAGTTGACAATATGCGTAACCAACACGAAGCACAGATTGAGAAAGAAACTGCCCAAGTTAGCAAGCCAGCTGAAGAAAAAGAGTATGCTTTGATTGCTGTGGTGGCTGGTAAAGGTCTAGCAGATATCTTCCGTTCTCAAGGTGTGGATTATGTTATCGAAGGCGGTCAAACCATGAACCCTTCAACAGAAGACTTTATCAAGGCTGTTGAACAGGTCAATGCCCGTAACATCATCTTCCTGCCAAATAACAAGAATATCTTCATGGCAGCTCAATCTGCGGCAGAAGTTTTGGAGCAACCAGCAGTAGTGGTAGAGGCTCGCACTCTTCCTCAAGGTTTGACAAGTCTTCTTGCCTTTGATTCAAGCAAGTCCATTGAAGAAAACCAAGAGCGTATGACAGCTGCTCTTAGCGATGTCGTTAGCGGAAGCGTCACAACAGCCGTGCGTGATACAACGATCGATGGTTTAGAAATCCATGAAAACGATAATCTAGGTATGGTGGATGGGAAAATCCTCGTGTCAAACCCTGACATGCACCAAACCTTGGCAGAAACTTTGAAACATATGTTGGATGAAGACAGTGAAATCGTAACCTTCTATGTCGGTGAAGACGGAAGCGAAGAACTTGCCAATGAAATCGCTCAAGAAATCGCAGAAGAATTTGAGGATCTTGAAGTTGAAATCCACCAAGGTCAACAACCTGTTTACCCCTATCTATTTAGTGTGGAATAAGAGCCGATTAATGAAGGACTGAGAAATCAGTTCTTTTTTCTTTTTTAGTAAATGAAAACGGTATCTTTTTAATAAAAACAAAAATAACATTCATAAATAAACGTTAAAATAGAAAATTCAGAAAATTTCTTCTTTTCTCTTGAAAATTTTTTAAAAAATGGTATGATAGTAACAAGTTATTTTTAAGAGGAAAGAAAGGGGAACAATGGAGAAAATCAGTTTAGAATCTCCTAAGACGGGTTCGGACCTAGTTTTGGAAACACTTCGTGATTTAGGAATTGATACCATCTTTGGTTATCCTGGTGGTGCAGTCTTGCCTTTTTATGATGCGATATATAATTTTAAAGGTATTCACCACATTCTAGGACGCCATGAGCAAGGTTGTCTGCATGAAGCTGAAGGTTATGCTAAATCAACTGGAAAGTTGGGTGTTGCCGTCGTTACTAGCGGACCGGGAGCAACAAATGCCATTACAGGGATTGCGGATGCCATGAGCGATAGTGTTCCCCTTTTGGTCTTTACAGGTCAGGTAGGGCGAGCAGGGATTGGGAAGGATGCCTTTCAGGAGGCAGACATCGTGGGAATTACCATGCCAATCACTAAGTACAATTACCAAGTTCGTGAGACAGCTGATATTCCGCGTATCATCACGGAAGCTGTCCATATCGCGACTACAGGCCGTCCAGGGCCAGTCGTCATTGACCTACCTAAAGACGTATCTGCTTTAGAAACAGACTTCATTTATTCACCAGAAGTGAACCTACCAAGCTATCAGCCGACTCTTGAACCAAATGATATGCAAATCAAGAAAATCTTGAAGCAATTGTCCAAGGCTAAAAAGCCAGTCTTGTTAGCTGGTGGTGGAATTAGTTATGCTGAGGCTGCGGCAGAATTAAATGAATTTGCAGAACGCTATCAAATTCCAGTCGTAACAACTCTCTTAGGTCAAGGAACAATTGCAACGACTCACCCACTCTTCCTTGGAATGGGGGGGATGCACGGTTCTTTCGCAGCGAATATTGCCATGACAGAGACGGACTTTATGATTAGTATTGGCTCTCGTTTTGATGACCGTTTGACAGGAAATCCAAAGACTTTTGCTAAGAATTCTAAGGTTGCCCATATTGATATTGACCCAGCCGAGATTGGCAAGATTATCAGTGCAGATATTCCTGTAGTTGGAGATGCTAAGAAAGCCTTGCAAATGTTGCTAGCAGAACCGACAGTTCATAACAATACTGAGAAATGGATTGAGAAAGTTACTAAAGACAAGAACCGTGTTCGTTCTTATGATAAGAAAGAGCGTGTGGTTCAACCGCAAGCAGTTATTGAACGCATTGGTGAATTGACGAATGGAGATGCCATTGTGGTAACAGATGTTGGTCAACACCAAATGTGGACAGCCCAGTATTATCCCTACCAAAATGAACGTCAGTTAGTGACTTCAGGTGGTTTAGGAACCATGGGATTCGGAATTCCAGCAGCAATCGGGGCTAAAATTGCTAACCCAGATAAGGAAGTAGTCTTGTTTGTTGGGGATGGTGGTTTCCAAATGACCAACCAGGAGTTGGCTATTTTGAATATTTACAAAGTGCCAATCAAGGTGGTTATGCTGAACAATCATTCACTTGGAATGGTTCGCCAGTGGCAGGAATCCTTCTATGAAGGAAGAACATCAGAGTCGGTCTTTGATACCCTTCCTGATTTCCAATTGATGGCGCAGGCTTATGGTATTAAAAACTATAAGTTTGACAATCCTGAGACCTTGGCTCAAGACCTTGAAGTCATCACTGAGCATGTTCCTATGCTAATTGAGGTAGATATTTCTCGTAAGGAACAGGTGTTACCAATGGTACCGGCTGGTAAGAGTAATCATGAGATGTTGGGGGTGAAGTTCCATGCGTAGAATGTTAACAGCAAAACTACAAAATCGTTCAGGAGTCCTCAATCGCTTTACAGGTGTCTTATCTCGTCGTCAGGTTAATATTGAAAGCATCTCTGTTGGAGCAACAGAAGATCCGAATGTATCGCGTATCACCATTATTATTGATGTTGCTTCTCATGATGAAGTGGAGCAAATTATCAAGCAACTCAATCGTCAGATTGATGTGATTCGCATTCGTGATATTACAGACAAGCCTCATTTGGAGCGCGAGGTGATTTTGGTTAAGATGTCAGCGCCAGCTGAGAAGCGAGCTGAGATTCTAGCGATTATTCAACCTTTCCGTGCAACAGTGGTAGACGTAGCGCCAAGCTCGATTACCATTCAGATGACAGGAAATGCTGAAAAGAGTGAAGCTCTATTACGAGTCATTCGACCATACGGTATTCGCAATATTGCTCGAACGGGTGCAACTGGATTTACCCGTGACTAAAAATCCAACTTAAATTTGTTAAACCAGCCTAAAAGGCAATAAATGATAGAAAAGAGAGAAAAACTATGGCAGTTCAAATGGAATACGAAAAAGATGTTAAAGTAGCAGCACTTGACGGTAAAAAAATCGCCGTTATCGGTTATGGTTCACAAGGACATGCGCATGCTCAAAACTTGCGTGACTCAGGTCGCGATGTCATCATCGGTGTACGTCCAGGTAAATCTTTTGACAAAGCAAAAGAAGATGGATTTGACACTTACACAGTAGCAGAAGCAACTAAATTGGCTGATGTTATCATGATTTTGGCACCAGACGAAATCCAACAAGAATTGTACGAAGCGGAAATCGCTCCAAACTTGGAAGCTGGGAATGCAGTTGGATTTGCTCATGGTTTCAACATTCACTTCGAATTTATCAAAGTTCCTGCGGATGTAGATGTCTTTATGTGTGCTCCTAAAGGACCAGGGCACTTGGTACGCCGTACTTACGAAGAAGGATTTGGTGTACCAGCTCTTTACGCAGTATACCAAGATGCAACAGGAAATGCGAAAAACATTGCTATGGACTGGTGTAAAGGTGTTGGAGCAGCTCGTGTAGGTCTTCTTGAAACAACATACAAAGAAGAAACTGAAGAAGATTTGTTTGGTGAACAAGCTGTACTTTGTGGTGGTTTGACTGCCCTTATCGAAGCAGGTTTCGAAGTCTTGACAGAAGCAGGTTACGCTCCAGAATTGGCTTACTTTGAAGTTCTTCACGAAATGAAATTGATCGTTGACTTGATCTATGAAGGTGGATTCAAGAAAATGCGTCAATCTATTTCAAACACTGCTGAATACGGTGACTATGTATCAGGTCCACGTGTGATTACTGAGCAAGTTAAAGAAAATATGAAAGCTGTCTTGGCAGACATCCAAAATGGTAAATTTGCAAATGACTTTGTAAATGACTATAAAGCTGGACGTCCAAAATTGACTGCTTACCGTGAACAAGCAGCTAACCTTGAAATTGAAAAAGTTGGTGCAGAATTGCGTAAAGCAATGCCTTTCGTTGGTAAAAACGACGATGATGCATTCAAAATCTATAACTAATTAGAAAGCAAAGAATTTTGCTTAAAATAGTAGCTTCAGCTATTCGTGGGATATTAGATATACTTATTTAGGGGTTGAAATCATATGAATATTACCAATTTGTTTTCTATCAAGACAGGATGTGATGAAACTGATAGGCAACTGCAAAAATTATTTTTTCAGTTGGATTTACAATTGGGAGAATTGACAGATCAACTAAGAAAATTAGATTCTAATTTTGTTTCTCGTAGTCAATTTGTAGACACGCTGGATTTGAATGATGTAGAATATAAAGAAGTTTTAAACTATTTTATCTTCCATCGTAATGATAGTGAAGAAAGTTTGGCAGAATGGTTATATGATTGGATTTCCACAAATCGTTATGAACTTCCTAAAGAGTTTTCAATTCGTATGGCTCATAAATATCATGAAAGTGTTGCTGAAGTTTTTGGAGATGAATAACTAAAAAAACAGTCATTAGTGACTGTTTTTTATAGAAAAAGAGGTTTTATATGTTAAGTTCAAAAGATATTATCAAGGCTCATAAGGTCTTGAATGGTGTGGTTGTGAATACCCCACTGGATTACGACCATTATTTATCGGAGAAGTATGGTGCTAAGATTTATTTGAAAAAAGAAAATGCCCAGCGTGTTCGTTCCTTTAAAATTCGTGGTGCCTATTATGCTATTTCTCAGCTCAGCAAGGAAGAACGTGAGCGTGGGGTAGTCTGTGCTTCTGCGGGAAATCATGCGCAGGGAGTTGCCTATACTTGTAATGAGATGAAAATTCCTGCTACTATTTTTATGCCCATTACCACTCCGCAACAAAAGATTGGTCAGGTTCGCTTTTTTGGTGGGGATTTTGTAACCATTAAACTAGTTGGAGATACCTTTGATGCCTCAGCCAAAGCAGCTCAAGAATTTACAGTCTCTGAAAATCGTACCTTTATTGCTCCCTTTGATGATACTCATGTCCAAGCGGGTCAAGGAACAGTTGCTTATGAGATTTTAGAAGAAGCTCGAAAAGAATCGATTGACTTTGATGCTGTCTTGGTCCCTGTTGGTGGTGGCGGTCTCATTGCCGGGGTTTCTACCTATATCAAGGAAACAAGTCCAGAAATTGAAGTCATTGGGGTAGAGGCTAATGGAGCGCGTTCCATGAAAGCTGCTTTTGAAGCTGGTGGACCTGTTAAACTCAAAGAAATTGACAAATTTGCGGATGGGATTGCTGTGCAAAAGGTAGGACAGTTGACCTATGAAGCAACGCGTCAACATGTTCAAACTTTGGTAGGTGTCGATGAGGGATTGATTTCTGAAACTTTGATTGACCTCTACTCTAAGCAAGGGATTGTTGCAGAACCTGCTGGAGCAGCTAGTATCGCCTCTTTAGAGGTTTTAGCTGAATATATCAAGGGGAAAACCATTTGTTGTATCATTTCTGGAGGGAATAATGATATCAACCGTATGCCAGAAATGGAAGAGCGTGCCTTGATTTATGATGGGATCAAACATTACTTTGTGGTCAATTTCCCACAGCGTCCAGGAGCTTTGCGTGAGTTTGTAAATGATATCTTGGGGCCAAATGATGATATCACCCGTTTTGAGTATATCAAGCGAGCTAGTAAGGGAACAGGTCCAGTATTGATTGGGATCGCTTTGGCAGATAAGCATGATTATGCAGGCTTAATTCGTCGAATGGAAGGTTTTGATCCAGCTTATATTAACTTAAATGGGAATGAAACGCTCTATAATATGCTTGTCTGAGGACTAATAAAAAAATATCATATTATTTGCACAACTAATGTATAGGTGTTATAATGATAGTGAAGAAAGGGGGCGATTCCTATGGTTTTAGGAAGCTTATCGTGCTATTTCTACTACAACTCACTATAACACCTATTATTTTCGATTCTGTTTATATTAAGGCGGCAGAATTACTTACTATATATAAGGAAATTTTTTGAAATCCCCAATTGTATATATCCCTAATTTGAGATTTCTCTAAATATAATAGGAATCAAAAAAAATAATCAATGTTTGTGAGATGACTGCTAGGTGAGTTGGTCGAAAAACTCGTGAGATAGACAATAGTGCTAGACATGCAATAGCTAGTGATACTGATTTTAAATGACTAGCTGGAAAGTGGGTATGTAATCAGAAGATGCAAGATTGTACAAAGTAAGTAGTACCGGTTGTGAAATGGATAAGATATAGATAAGGACAGGAAAGGAACCAAAGAAGGAGAAAGAAAACGGAATGATTTAGAGATAGTGAGGAGTGAAAGACTATCTTTAGTGGGCTTGTTGATTTAAAAGGAATAGATAGAATGAAATAGTAAATCCTGTCTATCCTATTGAGAAACTGGTATTCAGCATACGTGAATATTTTTACAAATTTAAAGTTTAATAATGCAATTATTTTTTAGGAGCATACTGATGGGTTATAGTAAGCGGAAAACTATATATTATCGGCTTTAAAAAGGAAGTAAGAAGATTCTGGGTCATTTATTTTATTGAATATATGTTTTTTTATTGACAAAAGTAGTAAAAACGTATACAATTAAGTATTGTAAAGAAGAAAATAGGAGAAAAACATGGCTAAGTCAAACTTTGAAAAAGTAGAATCAGTTGTTGGCTGGGTTCGTGATAAGAAAATCACAGGCTACCGTATCTCTAAGGAAACGAATGCGCGTGAAATGTCTATCATTGCTCTGGCGCAGGGTCGTGCAAAAGTAAAAAATATTTCATTTGAAACAGCCCTAGGCCTAATTGATTTCTATGAAAAAAATCATGAAAAATTTGAAGATTAATCTTTGGATAACGGCGGATTCTTGACCCTCAAGTAGTAGAGATAGAGAATCTGCCTTTTCATTTTGAGGACAGCAAAAAGACTGCACGGTTGAGGCAGCCTTTTCTTTTTATTTGAGATAGCGTTGAAGGAATTCTTTTGTACGGTCTTCTTTAGGATTGGTGAAGAGATCTTCTGGTTTGCCTTCTTCAGCAATCACACCCTTATCCATAAAGATAACACGGTGAGAGACATCACGGGCGAATTCCATTTCATGGGTTACGACAATCATAGTCAAGCCTTCCTGAGCTAGATCTTGCATGATTTTGAGGACTTCTCCAACCATTTCTGGATCGAGAGCTGATGTTGGTTCATCAAAGAGAATAGCATCTGGATTCATGGAAAGGGCGCGAGCGATGGCCACACGTTGTTTTTGACCACCTGAGAGTTGTTTTGGTTTCGCTTGCCAGTAGCGTTCCCCCATACCGACCTTTTCCAGGTTTTCTTTGGCAATCTTTTCAGCTTCTGTGCGTTCGCGTTTAAGGACAGTTGTCTGAGCGACAATTGTGTTTTCAAGCACGTTGAGATTTTCAAAGAGGTTAAAGGATTGGAACACCATCCCCAACTTTTCACGGTATTGCGTGAGGTCATAGCCTTTTTCGAGGACGTTTTGTCCATGATAAAGGATTTGTCCATCAGTTGGTGTTTCAAGTAGGTTAATAGAGCGTAGGAAGGTCGATTTCCCGCTTCCAGAGCTTCCGATGATAGAGATGACCTCTCCCTTGTGGACAGTGAGTGAAATGTCTTTTAGCACTTCGTTTTGGCCATAGGATTTTTTGAGGTGTTTAATTTCAAGGATTGCTTGTGTCATTATTTAAAATCCTCCGTTTGTATTTGGTTAGCACCTGTAGTATAGGTATCCATGTCCATTCTGCGTTCGATGAAGCGTAGGATACGTGTTACGGTGAAGGTGAGGACAAAGTAAATCACGGCGATGATTGTAAATGTCTGGAAGTATTGATAGGTTTGAGTTGCCACGGTATTTCCTGAGAAATAAAGTTCGACAACAGAGATAACGTTCAATACAGATGTATCTTTGATATTGATGACAAATTCATTACCAGTTGCTGGTAGGATATTGCGGACAACCTGAGGTAGGACAATCTTACGCATGGTTTGGTTATGAGTCATACCGAGTGCAGTTGCGGCTTCAAATTGTCCCTTGTCAACTGCCAGGATACCACCACGGACGATTTCAGTCATGTAGGCACCGGTATTGATTGAAACGATGAAGATAGCAGCTAGTGTACGGTCAAGGTTGATACCGAAAGCTTGGGCAGTTCCATAGTAGATAACCATCGATTGAACGATCATTGGCGTACCACGGAAAATTTCAATGTAGACATTGAGGATCCAGCCAACTAATTTTTGTAGGCTATAAATGGCTTTATTTTCAGATAGAGGAGCAGTACGGAAAACACCAATGGCAAGACCGATAATGAGACCTGTGATGGTTCCGACGATAGAGATTAAAAGAGTGATACCAGCACCACGCAAGAGTTGTTGCCAGTTTTCAGAAAGAATTTTAGCAACTTGGCTAAAGAAACTACTGCTAGTCTCTTCAGTTGTTGTAGCTTCGGCAGGTTGTTCCTTGATCATACGATCCATCAAGGCAACTTGGTCGTCTTTTGAAATGGTTTCAATGCTGGCATTGATTTGGCTAATACGATTGTCATCTTTACGAAGTCCAATGGCGATAGCTGTATCTTCTTCCCCAGTTTTGAAACCTGGTTCTACTTGGACCATCTTGAACTTAGAGTTTGCAGCTTCGGCAGTCAGAGCTTCTGGGCGTTCAGAAACATAGGCATCGATGACACCAGCCTCAAGAGCTTGGCGCATTTGAGCGAAGTCTCCCATGGCTGTTTCTTTTTTAGCACCTGGGATTTGTGAAATCAAGTCATAAAGGTAAACACCTTGTTGAGAAGTGATTTTCGCACCATTAAAGTCATTCAAAGATTTAGCATTTGCGTAGGCAGAATCTTTTTTGATAAGCAAAACTGGTTCGCTAGTGTAGTAACTGCTTGAAAAGGCAATTTCTTGTTTACGCTCGGCAGTAGGACTCATACCTGCGATAATCATGTCAATCTTACCAGAAGTAAGGGCAGGGACTAGACCTTCCCACTTGGTTTTAACAACCAAAGGTTCTTTACCTAAGTCCTTAGCGATTTTCTTGGCGATTTGAACATCGTATCCGTTGGCATACTGGTTGGTTCCATCGATTTTGACAGCTCCATTGCTATCATCATCCTGGGTCCAGTTAAAGGGGGCATATGCTGCTTCCATCCCGATGCGTAAATATTCATCGGCTTGAGCAACATTGACAAGTCCTAGCATCAGCAAGAGACTTGTGAAAATAGATAAGTATATTTTTCTCATGATTTCTCCTATTCTAATCTATTAAAAAATAACTGTCTCCTATTTTATCGAAAAATGCGTAATTTTTCAACATAAGTAAGCCTTTACTTACGAAAAAATGCTATAATGATAAGAAAGATAAAAAGGGGGCTTAGTTGATGAAAAAAACTTTTTTCTTACTGATGTTTGGCTTGTTTTGCCTTCTGCCACTTTCTGTTTTCGCCATTGATTTCAAGATAAACTCTTATCAAGGGGATTTGTATATTCATGCAGACAATACGGCAGAATTTAGACAAAAGATAGTTTATCAGTTTGAGGAGGACTTTAAGGGCCAAATCGTGGGACTTGGACGTGCTGGCAAGATGCCTAGTGGATTTGACATTGATCCTCATCCAAAGGTTCAGGCTGCGAAAAATGGTGCTGAACTAGCAGACGTTACGAGCGAAGTGACAGAAGAAGCGAATGGTTATACTGTGAGAGTCTATAATCCAGGCCAGGAAGGCGACACAGTTGAAGTTGAGCTTACATGGAACTTAAAAAATTTGCTTTTCCTATATGATGACATTGCTGAATTAAATTGGCAACCTTTAACAGATAGTTCAGGGGCTATTGGCAAGTTTGAATTTCATGTAAGGGGAGACAAGGGAGCTGAAAAACTCTTTTTCCATACAGGGAAACTTTTTAGAGAGGGAACGATTGAAAAGAGTAGCCTTGATTATACTATTCGTTTGGACAATCTTCCGGCTAAGCGTGGAGTTGAATTGCATGCCTATTGGCCTCGAACTGATTTTGCTAGCGCTAGGGATCAGGGATTGAAAGGAAATCATTTAGAAGAATTTAATAAGGTAGAAGACTCGATTGTTAAAGAAAAAGAGCAAAGTAAACAACTCCTTACTTGGGTCTTACCTTCGATACTTTCTATCTCCTTGTTATTGAGTGTCTGCTTCTATTTTATCTATAGAAGAAAGACCACTCCTTCAGTCAAATATGCCAAAAATCATCGTCTCTATGAACCACCAATGGAATTAGAGCCTATGGTTTTATCAGAGGCTGTCTACTCGACCTCCTTGGAGGAAGTGAGTCCCTTGGTCAAGGGGGCTGGCAAATTCACCTTTGACCAACTTATTCAAGCTACCTTGCTAGATGTGATAGACCGTGGAAATGTCTCTATCATTTCAGAAGGAGATGCAGTTGGTTTGAGGCTAGTAAAAGAAGATGGTTTGTCAAGCTTTGAGAAAGACTGTCTAAATCTGGCTTTTTCAGGCAAAAAAGAAGAAACTCTTTCCAATTTGTTTGCGGATTACAAGGTATCTGATAGTCTTTATCGTAGAGCAAAAGTCTCTGATGAAAAACGGATTCAAGCAAAGGGGCGTCAGCTTAAATCTTCTTTCGAAGCAGTATTAAAAGAGATGCAAGAAGGGGTCAGAGACAGGGTTTTCTTCTGGGGGCTCCCAGATTACTATCGTCCTTTAACTGGTGGGGAAAAGGCCTTGCAAGTGGGTATGGGACTCTCCACTATCTTGCCCCTATTTATTGGATTTGGTTTGTTCTTGTACAGTTTGGACGTTTATGGCTATCTTTACCTCCCCTTGCCAATACTTGGTTTTCTAGGTTTGGTTTTGGCTGTTTTCTATTATTGGAAGCTTCGATTAGATAATCGTGATGGTGTCCTAAATGAAGCAGGAGCAGAGGTCTACTATCTCTGGACCAGTTTTGAAAATATGTTGCGTGAGATTGCGCGATTGGATCAGGCTGAATTGGAAAGTATTGTGGTCTGGAATCGCCTCTTGGTCTATGCGACCTTATTTGGCTATGCGGACAAGGTCAGCCATTTGATGAAGGTTCATCAGATTCAAGTGGAAAATCCAGATATCAACCTCTATGTAGCTTATGGCTGGCACAGTATGTTTTATCATTCAAGCGCGCAAATGAGCCATTATGCCAGTGTCGCAAATACAGCAAGTACCTACTCTGTATCTTCTGGAAGTGGAAGTTCTGGCGGTGGTTTCTCTGGAGGCGGAGGTGGTGGAAGTATCGGTGCCTTTTAAAGAGAACTGCCATAGATTGAAAAATATGCTATAATGGAAGATAGAAAAAGGAGTAATCTATGTATCTTATTGAAATTTTAAAATCTATCTTCTTCGGGATTGTTGAAGGAATTACGGAATGGTTGCCGATTTCCAGTACAGGTCACTTGATTTTAGCAGAGGAATTTATCCAATACCAAAATCAAAACGAAGCCTTTATTTCCATGTTTAATGTCGTGATTCAGCTTGGTGCGATTTTGGCGGTCATGGTAATCTACTTTAACAAGCTCAATCCTTTCAAACCGACTAAGGACAAGCAGGAAGTTCGTAAGACTTGGAGACTATGGCTGAAGGTCTTGATTGCGACCTTGCCTTTACTTGCCGTCTTTAAGTTTGATGATTGGTTTGATACCCACTTCCATAACATGGTTTCTGTTGCTCTCATGTTGATTATCTATGGGATTGCCTTTATCTATTTGGAAAAACGTAATAAAGCGCGTGCTATCGAGCCAAGTGTGACAGAGTTGGACAAGCTTCCTTATACAACAGCTTTCTATATCGGACTCTTCCAAGTTCTTGCCCTTTTACCAGGGACAAGCCGTTCTGGAGCTACAATCGTCGGTGGTTTGTTAAATGGAACCAGTCGTTCAGTTGTGACAGAATTTACCTTCTATCTAGGGATTCCTGTTATGTTTGGAGCTAGTGCCTTAAAGATTTTCAAATTTTTGAAAGCAGGACAGCTCTTGAGCTTTGGACAATTGTTCTTGCTCTTGGTTGCGATGGGAGTCGCTTTTGCAGTCAGCATGGTGGCTATTCGCTTTTTGACAAGTTATGTGAAAAAACACGATTTTACCCTTTTTGGTAAATACCGCATCGTGCTTGGTAGTGTCTTGCTACTTTACAGTTTTGTCCGTTTATTTGTATAAGAAAAACCTTGAAGGGGCAGCTCTTCAAGGTTTTATACTCTTTGAAAATCTCTTCAGACCGCGTCAGCTCTATCTGCAANNTGTTTTGAGCAGCCTGCGGCTAGCTTCCTAGTTTGCTCTTTGATTTTCATTGAGTTTCAAAATCCAGTCACGGTAATCCCCAGCAGGCGGACACCTCTTTCTTTCTCGCTTAATTCTTCATAGAGTTGTAGGGCTATTTGGCTTATCTGGCTAGCATCCTGTGTTTTTTGAGCTAGACTTTTTCGTTTAGTGAGAGTTGAAAAGTCCTCGTAGCGGATTTTCAAAATGACAATTTTTCCAGATTTTTCTTGTTGACTGAGATTGAGAGCGACTCTTTCTGATAGAAGAGTCAGCTCTTTTTTGATATCTTCCTCGGCACGGAGAATCTTCCCATAGGTTTTCTCCTTCCCGATTGACTTACGGATGCGATTGGATTTGACTGGGGAATTGTGGATGCCACGAGCCTTTCGATAAAGGTCATAACCCAGTCTACCAAAACGATCTATTAGGGTCACTTCAGGGACTTCAAGTAGGTCAGCGCCAGTAAAAACGCCCATTTGATGAAGACGTTCTACAGTCTTTTTTCCTACTCCATGAAACTTGGAAATATCCATTTGTTTGAGGAAATCCTCAGCTTGGTCAGGTAGAATCACTGTCAAACCATGTGGTTTTTGATAATCACTGGCCATTTTAGCCAAGAATTTGTTGTAAGAAACGCCAGCAGAAGCAGTTAGATGGAGTTCTTGCCAGATATCCTCTTGAATGAGGCGAGCAATTTTGACCGCTGACTTGATCCCGAGTTTATTTTCTGTCACATCCAAATAGGCTTCGTCAATGCTCATGGGTTCTATTAAATCTGTATAGCGCTTAAAGATAGCTCGAATCTGGAGTCCCACAGCTTTGTATTTCTCATAATTCCCCGAGATGAAGACGGCCTGGGGACAACGCTCATAGGCTTCCTTAGAGCTCATGGCTGAATGGATACCAAAAGCTCGTGCCTCATAGCTACAGGTAGAAACGACTCCCCGCCCACCTGTTTGCCGAGGGTCACTGCCGATAATGACAGGTTTTCCTCTGAGTTTAGGATTATCTCTGATTTCCACCGCAGCAAAAAAGGCATCCATGTCAATATGGATGATTTTTCTTGACAAATCATTTAACAAAGGAAAAATCAACATGCCTAGCCCCCTTTTTACCGCTTATTTTCTTTTATTATACCCTTTTTTCTGAAAAAAAGAAAAAAGGACTTTATTTTTTCAAAAATATAATACAGTTTGAAATAAAATATAGACTGTTTTAGAAAAGAAAGTGTAAAAATAGGGATTTTCCACTTGTTGAAATCGGTTACTGTATGGTATACTTGCCTCATGAATGTAACAGATGGTTGTTACTAGAAAGAAAAAAGAGGACATTAACATGGTTGTTAAAACAGTTGTTGAAGCACAAGATATTTTTGACAAAGCTTGGGAAGGCTTCAAAGGCGTAGATTGGAAAGAAAAAGCAAGTGTATCACGCTTCGTACAAGCTAACTACACACCTTACGATGGAGACGAAAGCTTCCTTGCAGGACCAACAGAACGTTCACTTCACATCAAAAAAATTGTAGAAGAAACGAAGGCTCACTACGAAGAAACTCGTTTCCCAATGGACACTCGTCCAACATCTATCGCTGATATCCCAGCAGGATTTATCGATAAAGAAAATGAAGTTATCTTCGGTATCCAAAACGATGAACTCTTCAAATTGAACTTCATGCCAAAAGGTGGTATCCGTATGGCTGAAACAACTTTGAAAGAAAATGGATACGAACCAGATCCAGCTGTTCACGAAATCTTTACTAAATACGTAACAACAGTTAACGACGGTATCTTCCGTGCCTACACTTCAAACATTCGTCGCGCACGTCACGCACACACTGTAACTGGTCTTCCAGATGCATACTCACGCGGACGTATCATCGGTGTTTACGCACGTCTTGCTCTTTACGGTGCAGACTACTTGATGCAAGAAAAAGTAAACGACTGGAATGCAATCGAAGAAATTGATGAAGAAACAATCCGTCTTCGTGAAGAAATCAACCTTCAATACCAAGCATTGCAACAAGTTGTTCGCTTGGGTGACCTTTACGGAGTTGATGTTCGCAAACCAGCGATGAACGTTAAAGAAGCGATCCAATGGGTTAACATCGCCTTCATGTCTGTCTGCCGTGTTATCAACGGTGCTGCTACATCTCTAGGACGTGTACCAATCGTTTTGGACATCTTTGCAGAACGTGACCTTGCTCGTGGTACATTTACTGAATCAGAAATCCAAGAATTCGTTGATGATTTCGTTATGAAACTTCGTACAGTTAAATTTGCTCGGACAAAAGCTTACGACCAATTGTACTCAGGTGACCCAACTTTCATCACAACTTCTATGGCTGGTATGGGTAACGACGGTCGTCACCGTGTTACTAAGATGGACTACCGTTTCTTGAACACTCTTGACAACATCGGTAACTCTCCAGAACCAAACTTGACAGTTCTTTGGACTGATAAATTGCCATACAACTTCCGCCGCTACTGTATGCACATGAGCCACAAACACTCTTCTATCCAATACGAAGGTGTAACAACAATGGCTAAAGACGGATATGGTGAAATGAGTTGTATCTCATGCTGTGTGTCTCCACTTGACCCAGAAAATGAAGAACAACGCCACAACATCCAGTACTTCGGTGCGCGTGTAAACGTATTGAAAGCCCTTCTTACTGGTTTGAACGGTGGTTACGACGATGTTCACAAAGACTACAAAGTATTTGACATCGAACCAATCCGTGACGAAGTTCTTGAATTTGAATCAGTTAAAGCTAACTTTGAAAAATCTCTTGACTGGTTGACTGACACTTACGTAGATGCCTTGAACATCATTCACTACATGACTGATAAATACAACTACGAAGCTGTTCAAATGGCCTTCTTGCCAACTAAACAACGTGCCAACATGGGATTCGGTATCTGTGGATTTGCCAACACTGTTGACACATTGTCAGCTATTAAGTACGCTACAGTTAAACCAATCCGTGACGAAAATGGCTATATCTACGATTACGAAACAATCGGTGAATACCCACGTTGGGGTGAAGATGACCCACGTTCAAACGAATTGGCAGAATGGTTGATCGAAGCTTACACTACTCGTCTACGTAGCCACAAACTTTACAAAGACGCAGAAGCTACTGTATCACTTTTGACAATCACATCTAACGTTGCTTACTCTAAACAAACTGGTAACTCACCAGTCCACAAAGGTGTATACCTCAACGAAGATGGTTCTGTGAACTTGTCTAAACTTGAATTCTTCTCACCAGGTGCTAACCCATCTAACAAAGCTAAAGGTGGATGGTTGCAAAACTTGAATTCACTTTCTAGCCTTGACTTTAGTTATGCAGCTGATGGTATCTCATTGACTACACAAGTATCACCTCGCGCTCTTGGTAAGACTCGTGACGAACAAGTTGATAACTTGGTAACAATCCTTGATGGTTACTTCGAAAACGGTGGACAACACGTTAACTTGAACGTTATGGACTTGAACGATGTTTACGAAAAGATTATGTCAGGTGAAGACGTTATCGTACGTATCTCTGGATACTGTGTAAACACTAAATACCTCACTCCAGAACAAAAAACTGAATTGACACAACGTGTCTTCCACGAAGTTCTTTCAATGGATGATGCCTTGGATGCATTGAGCTAATCAAGTTCTTGAATAATGAAAAGGAACCCTCGGTCAGTCGACTGAGGGTTTTGTGCTTGGGGATAGTGTGAGCAATTCCTTCGGCGCAATATGCAATGTTTTTGGAAAGGAATAGTGGACCGAATCTGAAATAGCCCGCTGAAACGTTTCAAACAGTGCTAGAAATTGACTGGAATTCAAAGATACTTGTTGAGTTGGGGGGATTTGAAAATAATCCTCAATGAAAATCAAAGAGCAAACTAGGAAGCTATCCTCAGGTTGCTCAAAACA
>NZ_VMMQ01000032.1:0-1923 GCF_013277295.1 Streptococcus sp. 477 | reverse complement strand
CCGACTTTATCACTTAAAAAATACAAAAGGGCAGCTACCCCCTTGCGCCACAAGGGATTTCGCTGTTCTTTAATCTCGTTTAGGTGTTGTATATGGAGCTTTGGCGTAATTTTTGAGTTCTTCAAACTTCACGAACCCTTTGTTCCATTCCATGCCCAATAATCTATTTAGTAGCTGCATATCTGGACTTTCTTGTAGTCTATAGTAATTATCTTGTAACCTAGTTGCTTTGGCACTGTTGAGAGCATTAGCGATTCTCCTTGGACTCATCTTCCAATTAATTTGATGTTGGAGGAGTCGAAGATGAATTAAAGCGATAAAACAAGTCAAAAAATGTGCCTGTATATGATTTTCTGTCCATACATAAACAGGTCTACTTTCAAGCTCTGTCTTCGTGATGCGGAAGCAATCCTCAATCTTAGCTAACTCTTTATAAGCCTCCAACATCTCTTCATCTGTCATTCCAACTTCACTTGTTACAAGAACATTCACACCATCAAACTGAGCATCAAAATCAACCTGCTCATGGTCAATGGTAACAAGTGGGGAAAAAGGCTTTAGTTCCCCTGTTTTTTCATCCAGATAGTGGAGGTCTAGATATTTCTTGCCTCCTTTTTTACTGGTCTGTCGAAAGAGTTCCGCATTGGTTAGTTGGCTGGCATATTCTAAAGCACCTTCCCGACGAATCCGTTCTCGATCAGCGTATTTCTTAGACCAAGTAATCAGAACTTTCTCTTTGACAAGTGGAGAATCCTTCTTCGTTCCCAGCTTGCGTTCACGTAGATAGGACTTCTTTGCGAAGGTCAACTCCTTATTAAATTGCCAATCGTTTGGATTTAGAATTTGTGTTTGTAGCTCCTTTGAGGCGCCACGCCGTCCACGATGCTTCTGGGAGAAGAGCCATCCATCTTTTTGATGAATCATCTCAGAAATATTGTAAGAGCTATTCATAGCCTTATCGGCCACCACCACAATACGCTCAATTCCAAACTGTTTTTTAACTTCCTCAACAGCTGGAAGATAGGTAATAGGATCTGTTTGATTTCCTCTAAATAACTTATAACTGATGGGAATTCCATTCGTATCCATAAATAATCCTAATTGGACAATGGGTTTGGGACGATGTTCCTTACTAGGACCTCGCCTTCTTAGTCCTTCTTTTAGAATTTCACCATCAACTGAAACAACCGTCTCATCGGGGATATCTGTTTCAAAGTAGTAGTTCGTTACATCGTAGAAAACTAAACGTGCTTCACGCTTGGTCATGCGACTCACTTCTTTATGAAGATGAAGCAGAAGTTTTTCTTTCAAGGTATCCAACTTATCTAACGAACGATAAATAGCGTTGAGGCTTATTTCCCAATGACCAAATAAGTTTACTTGAGAAGCATAAGTAGATAACTTACTATCTGGATTGAGGACTCTCTGAAAAACTAATAGTTTTAAAACTTGAGCCAAATCGTACTCTGATTTCGATTTCACTGTCTTTAGAAACTCGGTTAGTTTTAACTCTTCAAACAGGTTATCCAAGACCATCCAACCATAGGACTGATCCACCTCATTCATAGGAGCCAGTAGGTCATAGCTTACTTGAAAGAATTGAGGTTCTGTTAGTAGACCTTCCTTTGCCTCACGTTTCAAACGTTCTAAGATATCAGGTTCCTCTACCTCTAGTTCATCTAAGAGACCATATTTTTTCAAAATACGCTGTCTGACTTTTCCATCTTTTCGATATCCCTCCACAAGATAGACATGAGTACGCCCTTCTTTGTTGGTTGTTGTTTTAATAAATGCCATACTCTATTATAGCATACATAATTATATACAACAAACAAAAAGTTGAAAAATAGTCGGAAAATCCAGATGTACCAAGGGATTAAGTAAGGTCGGCGGAGAATTAAGTGATAAAGTCGGGATTATATC
>NZ_VMMQ01000031.1:0-54013 GCF_013277295.1 Streptococcus sp. 477 | reverse complement strand
AGGTGCCCACCAAGGACTTGTACCTCAGGTGCCCACCAAGGACTTGTACCTCAGATGCACGACATGCCCGTCGTACCAGAAAAGAGCAGGAAAAATTTCCTACTCCAATTTTCTACACTCGTTCTCCATCACTGTTTACTCTGTAGCCATCCACCGTCGTATTAACAGCTAGGGCACCTGAAGAGTAAGAATAATACCACTTACCAGAAACTTGATACCAACCTGTTTTCATTGCCCCTGAACTATCCAGATAATACCACGAGCCATTTTCCTTTAACCATCCTGTCTGCATTTCACCAGATAATTTCAAATAATACCAGCTAGAACCGTCTTTCAGCCAGCCTGTTGATTTAGAACCATTTGATTTGAAATGATACCAACTACCATTTATTTTCTTCCAACCGACAGTTGGACTACTATTGGATCTATAGCTAGAGCTATTTCCTGATTGATTCTGATAATTTTGTGAAGAAGTCACTCCCTCTAGCTGTATATAGCGACGACTTCCGTTATAAGCCGTATAACTCAACCACTTGTAGCCATCTTTTTCGAGAATTTGATCATAATGAACCTTCTCCCCAGGATAATAGTAATCAATCACAGTTGCGCTAGCTAGAGGTTGATTTTTGATAGCTGACTTAGTCTTAAAATAATGTGTGCCCCCTGTTGAAGCTAAGGATTGACTAGTCCCAACACTGCCACCAGCCAAATCTTTAAAATGAATAAATCCTGTCATCGTATTTGCTTTTATACTTCGTTTATTATAGGCTTCTGTATAACCATAGTTATATTCCTCGATCTCAATCTGATCTCCCATTACATTTGACACCCAGGCAACATGCCCATAAGTTCCTGCAGTAGACCAAGCAATGGAGCCAATCGTCGGTGTATTATCTACACGATAGCCTTCACGACGAGCACGATGCCCCCATTCATTCGCATTTCCATAAGCCCTTGGAATCTCAAAACCATTGACATTACTCAAACGAAAGGCTGCGAAAGAAGTACACTGACGAGAATACATGCGCCACTGATCAATCTCCTGGCTCCCATTTTTATAATAAGCAGGATAATCATCTCCACGCGCAATCGATCCATTCCCTCCAGAGTAGGCATAGACACTATCACCCGCTGCTAGCATCAATCCTACTACTAAAAAAGAAACAAGCTTTTTAACTGACATCTTCAAGTAATAACTTGTCCCTCTTGCTATAAACGGTAAAATTTTCATTCTTCCTCCTTGAAAAATAATATAAATCGAAGATTGCCTTCACTTAAACTATTCGGAGAAAAAAGAAAAAGTGAGAAAATTTCTCACTTTAGTCCAGATAATGAATCAAATTCTTTTCTGTAAGGATATCTGAGTAGGTAAAGGATTCAACGTAAACATTAGCTTGTTTATCTCCTTCAACGTTCCCAAATTCCACAATAAATAGGGATGGATAAACTTCAATTAACTTACCCAATCTATTTTTTTGGCGCTTGCGCCCATTTTCCAAAGTCATTTCAATTACATGACCCTCATGCGCCTTGATTTCCTCTTTGATTTTTTTCATCTTGGCTACATCTGTAAATGCATCTGACATCTTATGCCTCCCTCTTTGAGATACTTGAAAATTTATTGTATTCTTTTTGGAAAATCAATTCCACAGTTCCACGAGCTCCACTACGGTTTTTCTCGATAATAACTTCCACCTTATTATTTGGTATGCCTTCCTCTTCTTCACCACCACGCTCATAGTAATCGTCGCGATAAAGAAAGGCTACGATATCAGCGTCCTGCTCGATAGACCCAGATTCACGAATATCAGACAAGACTGGTCTTTTATCCTGACGTTGTTCTACACCACGAGACAACTGACTCAGAGCGATTACTGGAACCTTCAGTTCCTTGGCTAGGATTTTCAACTGACGTGAAATTTCTGAAACTTCTTGTTGGCGGTTTTCTCGCCCAGTTCCCGTGATAAGCTGCAAGTAATCTATCAAAATCAAACCTAGATTGCCCGTTTCTTGAGCCAGTTTACGAGAACGAGAACGAATCTCTGTAATTCGAATCCCTGGCGTATCATCGATATAGATACTTGCGTTTGCTAGGTTCCCTTGAGCAATGGTATATTTTTGCCACTCCTCATCGGTCAATTGACCTGTACGGATAGAATGCGACTCAACCAACCCTTCTGCCGCTAACATACGATCGACTAGACTTTCCGCACCCATTTCGAGCGAAAAGATAGCAACCGTTTTGTCCAACTTAGTTCCAATGTTCTGAGCGATATTCAAGGCAAAGGCTGTCTTACCAACCGCTGGACGGGCTGCTAGAATAATCAACTCCTCCTCGTGTAGACCAGTCGTCATATGATCCAAATCACGATAACCTGTCGCAATACCTGTAATATCGGTCGTTTGTTGCGAGCGAGCTTCCAGATTTCCAAAGTTGACATTCAACACATCTCGAATGTTCTTAAACCCGCTTCGATTAGCATTTTCACTGACATCAATCAGGCCTTTTTCTGCCTGAGCAATGATTTCATCAGCTGGTTGCGACGCTTCGTAAGCTTGGTTGACAGACTCTGTCAACTTAGCGATTAATCGCCGTAACATAGCCTTTTCTGCAACGATTTTAGCATAATACTCCGCATTAGCAGAAGTTGGCACAGAATTGACAATCTCAACTAGGTAAGACAGGCCACCAATATTCTGTAAATCCCCTTGATTATCAAGAATGGTGCGAACCGTTGTTGCATCTATGGCATCACCACGATCGGATAAATCGACCATGGCTTGGAAAATCAAACGATGGGCATACTTAAAAAAGTCCCGAGACTCAATGTATTCTCGCACAAAAACAAGTTTACTCTCATCAATAAAGATAGCCCCCAAAACAGATTGCTCAGCTAAGATGTCTTGAGGTTGTACTCGTAACTCTTCTACTTCTGCCATCAGACTTCCCTTCCTTTTACAATCTTGTCAAGAAGGTGTAAACTTATCCTTCTTTCACACGAAGATTGATTACACTTGTGATATCTTGATAGATTTTCACTGGCACATCAATCAAACCAACCGCTCGAATCGGAGCTTGTACTTGAATATGACGTTTATCAATCTTAATTCCAAATTGCTTTTGCAATTCTTCTGCAATCTTCTTATTGGTAATAGAACCAAAGGTACGACCATCTGGACCAACTTTTTCAACAAATTCTACAACCGTTTCTTCTGCTTCAAGTTGGGCTTTAATTGCTTTTGCTTCTGCAATCATCTCAGCGTGAGCTTTCTCTTCAGATTTTTGTTTACCACGAAGTTCACCTACAGCTTGAGCAGTCGCTTCTTTTGCTAGGTTCTTTTTGATAAGAAAGTTTTGCGCATACCCTGTTGGTACTTCCTTAATTTCGCCTTTTTTACCTTTTCCTTTAACATCTGCTAAAAAAATTACTTTCATTCTTCTTTCTCCTTTTCCTTTATTTCATTTAATACAATTTCTGTCAGTTTTTCACCTGCTTCTGACAAGGTTAAATCTTTAATTTGAGCTGCTGCCAAATTAAAGTGACCTCCACCGCCTAACTCTTCCATAATCCGTTGCACATTCAGTTTACTACGACTCCGAGCTGAGATGGATATAAAGCCTTGTGTATTTTTCGCAAGAACAAAACTCGCTTCAATACCTGACATAGCTAACATGGCATCTGCTGCCTTACTAATAACAACTGTATCATAGCATTTCGTGTCCTTAGCCTCTGCTATTAGTACATCTGAACCTAATTTACGCCCCTGTAAAATCAGTTCATTGACCTCACGATATTCTTCAAAATCTGTCGCAGCGATTTCTTGGATAGCAATACTATCACTTCCGCGCGTTCTGAGATAGCTAGCAACATCAAATGTCCGACTAGTCACTCGTGAGGTGAAATTTTTAGTATCCAGCATCATACCAGCCATCAAGACACTTGCTTGCATACGACTCAAACGATTTTTCTTAGAATTTTGGAACTGAATCAACTCCGTTACCAACTCACTGGCACTGCTTGCACCACTTTCGATATAAGTGATAACTGCATTGTCTGGGAAATCCTGATCCCTTCTATGGTGGTCAATAACAATGGTTTGGGTAAATAAATCATAAAAATCTTTTGATAATGTTAAGGCTGTCTTTGAATGGTCTACAAGAATCAACAAAGAACGATTGGTCACCATCCCCATTGCATCCTTAACAGACAACAACTTCGTAACTCCTTCTTTTTCTAAGAATGAAACAGCTCGTTCAATATCTGGAGACATTTGTTCTTCATCATAAAGAGCATAGCTATTTTCAATCACATTGCTGGCGAACAACTGCATACCTACAGCAGAGCCCAAAGCATCCATATCTAAATTTCTATGCCCAACTACAAACACTTGATCCACACTACGAATCTTATCAGATATGGCTGTCATCATAGCGCGCGTACGAGTCCGTGTACGCTTGATTGAAGCAGCAGACCCACCACCAAAATAAACTGGATTTTTCGTTTCGTCGTTTTCCTTAACAACCACCTGGTCGCCACCACGTACTTCAGCCAAGTTCAAATTGAGCAAAGCAACTTTCCCTATCTCATCATGATTTCCATCGCCATAAGAAAATCCCATACTTAAGGTCAAGGGCAACTGTCTCTGTTTCGACTCTTCTCTGAAAGCATCAATAACAGAAAATTTATCATTCATCAAGCCCTCAAGCACCGTGTAGTCAGTAAATAGATAAAATCGATCCATACTTACCCGACGAGAAAACATCATGTGTTTTTCTGAAAACTCTGATATAAAATTAGCTATAAAACTATTGATTTGACTAATATCTGACTCAGAAGTTGCATCCTCCAAATCATCATAATTATCCACAGAGACAATCCCAATCACTGGTCGACTTGTTACCAATTCATCTGTTATGGCTTGTTCCCTGGATACATCTACAAAATACAAAACACCGGAAGAAGCATCCATATGAACAGCATAACGCTTCTCACCAAGCTTGGCATAAGTAGACGGATTTCCTACTGAAGCCTTGATAATCGTTTGAACAGCTTCTAAATCAAAATCACCATCTTCCTTGGTCAAAATCAATTCAGCATAGGGATTAAACCACTCAACCTCTCCAGAAGATAAATTCAATTTCATAACACCTACAGGCATTTGTTCCAATAGAGATGTCAAACTTTCTTCCGCTTGGTGGTTTACATACTGTATCTGTTCTACATCACTCCTTGTATAATGCACTCTCAGTTTCTTAAATAAAAAAACATAGCCTCCTACAAAAAGAAACAAAATTAAAACCGTCAACAGATTATTATTAACAAAAATAATGAAAGTGGATAAGACTCCAAACGCAATCAATCCTACTAGAATAGGAAAAATTGGACTTACATAAAATTTTTTCATTCAAAACCTCTTGGCACCCATTATACCATAATACCCCTCAAAAAGCGACTTTTTAAAAGTGTAATCAGTAATTCTATCAATTATAAGAAAAAGGTAGTTTACAATTCAGTAAACCTACCTTTACACATATTGAAATTAAGATTCTTTAACCTCTAACAAACCAATTTCGCCATCCTCACGACGATAAATCACATTGGTTGTCTGATCTTCAACATCCACATAGATAAAGAAATCATGCCCCAATAAATCCATTTGTAGAATTGCTTCTTCCAAATCCATTGGTTTTAAATCAATTTGTTTTGAACGAACAACTTTAGACTGGACAATATTTGAATCTTCCACCAAAGCATCTGTAAATAATTGACCAGTTGCTACCTTATTTTTATTTTTACGCTCGATTTTTGTTTTATTTTTACGAATCTGACGTTCAATTTTATCAGTTACAAGGTCAATTGAACCATACATATCTTGAGATACATCTTCTGCGCGGAGAGTAATAGATCCAAGCGGAATCGTTACTTCCACTTTAGCCGTTTTTTCACGATAAACTTTTAAGTTAATTCGGGCATCCAACTCTTGTTCTGGTTGGAAGTACTTTTCGATCTTTTCGAGTTTAGAAACTACATAATCACGAATTGCTTCTGTTACTTCTAGGTTTTCACCACGTATACTATATTTAATCATATGAGTACCTTCTTTCTAAACATTTTTGTTTTTATGATTTTATTATAACGCTTTCATTCTATTTTTGCAAATTTTTTCCTCATCTTACAAGGGAAAATGTTTTTACATCCTTAGCACCAGCTTCTTCCAACAGTTTCTTGACACGATTTATAGTTGCTCCTGTAGTATAGATATCATCTATAAGTAGGATTTTTTTAGGAATAGTGACTCCACTTTTTATAAAGAAAGGAAGTTCTGTCCCCAAGCGTTCTGAACGATTTTTAGAAGAACTGGCTCTCTCTTCTCTTTTCCCTAGTAAATCCAGATACGAAAAACCTGCTGCCTCTACCAAGCCCTCAACCTGATTAAATCCTCTGTTAACATATCTATCAGGACTTAGGGGAATGACTACAAATTGATACTCTTTGTACTTTTTTAACTCCTCACTTAAAACTGAAGCAAACACTTTTCTTAAAAGGAAGTCTCCATCAAACTTATACCGACTGAAAAAATCCTTCATAGCTTGATTGTAAGTAAAAATCGCTCTATGACTGACTTCAACTCCTTCTTTACACCAAAATTGACAATCTTGACACTTTGTTGACAATCCTATTTTCATACAGTTTGGACAGTGCTCTTCTCCAATCCTCTCAAAAGTAGAATCACAATCTAAACAAAGACAGGAGGCATCATTCTTCAGAAGTAAGAGACTACTAAAAGTTAAAACAGTCTTCATAGTCTGCTCACATAACAAGCACTTCATAGACCAGCCTCCTTATTCATCATCTGAATTTCCTTAATCGCCTTCTTAATTGAAGCATTTAACCCATCATGGAAGAAAAGCAAATCTCCTGTCGGTCTATCCATACTTCGTCCAACTCGTCCACCAATTTGAATCAAACTAGACTTGGTAAACAAACGATGATTGGCCTCTACTACAAAAACATCCACACAAGGGAATGTAACTCCACGCTCCAAGATTGTCGTACTGATAAGTATTGTCAGCTCCCCATCTCGAAAAGCTTGTACTTGCTCTAATCGATCCTCTGTTACAGAAGATACAAAGCCAATTTTCTCATTTGGAAATTGCTCCTGTAAGATTTCTTTTAACTGCTCCCCTTTCTTAATTTCTGAAGCAAAAATAAGTAACGGATAACCTGTCTTTCTCTGCTTATCAATATAGGACTTTAACTTTGGCGACAAACACTTCTTATCTAAGTAGCGATTAAAATCCGATAACCAAATTGGTTTTGGAATAATCAACGGATTTCCATGAAACCGTCTCGGTAAGCTCAATCTTTTTAGTTCTCCTAAACGGACTTTCCTATCTAACTCATCTGTCGAAGTCGCTGTTAAAAAGATTCTCAATCCATTCTCCTTTACACTATTCTTGACAGCATGGTAAAGCGTGGGATTGTCAACATAAGGAAAGGCATCTACTTCATCCACTATCAGCAAATCAAAAGCTTGATAAAACTTCAATAACTGATGGGTCGTCGCAACAACTAGTGGTGTTCGAAAATACGGCTCTGATTCTCCGTGTAGTAAAGATATCTCGCAAGCAAAATCATCTTGCAGGCGCTTGTATAGCTCCAAACAAACATCTATGCGAGGACTGGCCAAACATACTGCACCACCTTCATCAATCACTTTGGCCACTACTTGATAAATCATTTCTGTCTTTCCAGCTCCTGTTACAGCGTGAACCAAGGTTGGCTCCTGCTTGTCTACTGCTCGAATCAGTCCCTGTGATACCTTCTCTTGAAAAGGAGTTAATTGACCGCGCCATTTGAGAACATCTTGCTTCGGAAAATCCTCCTGCGGAAAATAGTATAAAGTTTGATCACTTCTGACTCGCTTCATCAGCAAGCACTCTCGACAATAGTAAGCACCGATGGGCAAATACCATTCTTCTAGAATAGTACTATTACAGCGTTGACAGAAAAGTTTCCCCTTCTCCTTTCTCATTGCTGGAAGTTTCTCCGCCAACTGACGTTCTTCTTCTGTTAATTCATTCTCAGTAAATAAACGACCGAGATAATCTAAATTTACTTTCATACTTCTTTATTCGTAAAAACTAGCACTTTAGATGATTTTTTAGTACAATTAAATCATGGAATTTAGGACAATTAAAGAGGACGGTCAAGTCCAAGAAGAAATCAAAAAATCTCGCTTTATCTGCCATGCCAAGCGTGTTTATAGCGAAGAAGAGGCTCGTGACTTCATTACTGCCATCAAAAAAGAACACTACAAAGCGACACATAACTGCTCTGCCTTCATTATTGGAGAACGTAGTGAAATTAAACGTACAAGTGATGATGGTGAGCCTAGTGGTACTGCTGGTGTTCCCATGCTTGGGGTACTAGAAAATCACAATCTCACCAATGTCTGTGTGGTCGTGACACGCTACTTTGGTGGTATTAAACTAGGCGCTGGAGGACTAATTCGTGCTTACGCCGGCAGTGTCGCCTTAGCTGTCAAAGAAATTGGTATTATTGAAATAAAAGAACAGGCTGGCATTGCTATTCAAATGTCTTATGCTCAGTACCAAGAGTACAGTAACTTCCTTAAAGAACATGGTCTCATGGAGCTGGATACAAACTTTACAGATCAAGTCGATACGATGATTTATGTTGATAAAGAAGAAAAAGAAACTATTAAAGCTGCACTTGTGGAGTTTTTTAATGGAAAAGTCACTTTAACTGACCAAGGTTTACGAGAGGTTGAAGTTCCTGTAAACTTAGTGTAAACAATGAATAATACAGCGTTTCGTTGACATTCTCACAACTACTTTAGCGAGCAAAATAAAAAGAGGCGTACCAAAATATACTAGAAAATGAAGCAATTCAAACGAAACCTGATATCGTTTTCCTTCACACCTATTTACTAGAATTAGCTGAACACAATCGCTTAAAAATTAATGGCTTAGACCTGTGATATAAAAAAATCCTATCACTTCGATAGGATTTCTATATTTTACAAATGGTATAGATAGCGTTATACTAGAAATATCTTATACAAAGAGGTATTCATATGTCTATTTATAACAACATTACTGAACTAGTCGGTCAAACACCGATTGTTAGACTCAACAACATTGTGCCAGAAGGTGCTGCAGATGTCTATGTAAAACTTGAAGCATTTAATCCTGGTTCATCTGTAAAAGACCGTATTGCCCTTAGCATGATTGAAAAAGCTGAACAAGATGGTATTCTGAAACCTGGTTCTACTATTGTTGAAGCAACAAGTGGAAACACTGGTATTGGACTTTCATGGGTAGGGGCTGCTAAAGGGTATAAAGTTGTCATCGTTATGCCTGAAACTATGAGTGTAGAACGCCGTAAGATTATCCAAGCCTATGGTGCTGAACTCGTCCTTACGCCTGGTAGCGAAGGAATGAAGGGTGCTATTGCTAAGGCTCAAGAAATCGCTGCTGAACGTGATGGCTTCCTTCCTCTTCAATTTGACAATCCAGCTAATCCAGAAGTACACGAAAGAACAACAGGAGCTGAAATACTAGCTGCTTTCGGTAAAGATGGACTAGATGCCTTTGTTGCTGGAGTGGGTACCGGTGGAACGATTTCTGGTGTTTCTCATGCACTCAAATCAGCAAATTCAAACATTCAAGTTTATGCAGTGGAAGCTGATGAATCTGCTATTCTATCTGGTGAAAAACCTGGTCCTCACAAAATTCAAGGTATCTCAGCTGGATTTATTCCTGATACACTTGATACAAACGCCTATGATGGTATTGTTCGTGTAACATCAGATGATGCTCTTGCACTCGGACGTGAAATTGGTGGAAAAGAAGGCTTCCTTGTAGGGATTTCTTCAGCTGCAGCTATCTACGGAGCCATCGAGGTTGCCAAAAAATTAGGTACAGGTAAAAAGGTCCTTGCTCTAGCACCAGATAACGGTGAACGTTATCTCTCTACAGCACTCTATGAATTTGAAGTTTAGTCTCCTAAATACAATTGGCCCTTATTATAGGGCTTTTTATTTTTACCTTAAAAATAGGAAGCTCTCCCTATAGGGATCGACTGCATAGAAAAAAGGAAGCAAATTTACTTCCTTTCTATAATCAGTTATTCAAGGCTGCTGCCATTGTAGCTGCAACTTCAGCTTCGAAGTCGTTTGCAGCTTTTTCGATACCTTCACCAACTTCAAAGCGAGCGAACTCAACTACTGAAGCGTTAACTGATTCAAGGTATGCTTCAACTGTCTTGCTATCATCCATGATGTAAACTTGTGCAAGAAGTGTGTAAGCTTGGTCAACTTTAGTGTTGTCAAGCATGAAGCGATCCATTTTACCTGGGATAATTTTATCCCAGATTTTTTCTGGTTTGCCTTCTGCAGCCAACTCAGCTTTGATGTCAGCTTCAGCTTGAGCAATAACATCATCAGTCAATTGAGCTTTTGATCCATATTTCAAGTGTGGAAGAGCTGGTTTGTTAACCATTGCACGGCTTTCGTTATCTTGGTCGATAACGTGGTTCAATTGTGCCAACTCATCTTTAACAAATTGCTCATCCAATTCTTTGTATGAAAGAACTGTTGGTTTCATCGCTGCGATGTGCATTGAAATTTGTTTAGCAAGTGCTTCGTCTCCACCTTCGATTACAGAGATAACACCGATACGTCCACCGTTGTGTTGGTATGCTCCGAAGTGTTGTGCATCTGTTTTTTCAATCAAAGCAAAGCGACGGAATGAGATTTTTTCTCCGATAGTCGCTGTTGCAGATACGTATGCAGCTTCAAGAGTTTCACCTGAAGGCATTGTCAAAGCAAGAGCTTCTTCGTTGTTAGCTGGTTTTCCTTCAACGATTGCTTTAGCTGTTGCGTTTACCAACTCAACAAATTGAGCGTTTTTCGCAACGAAGTCAGTTTCAGCATTTACTTCAACAACTGCTGCAATGTTACCGTCAACATAAACACCAGTCAAACCTTCTGCAGCAACACGGTCAGCTTTCTTAGCTGCTTTTGCCATACCTTTTTCGCGAAGCAATTCAATCGCTTTTTCGATATCGCCTTCCACTTCAACCAATGCTTTTTTAGCGTCCATAACACCAGCACCAGATTTTTCACGCAACTCTTTAACAAGTTTAGCTGTAATTTCTGCCATTTTGATTCTCCTATATTTTTTAAAAATAGGAGAGCCGGGCTAAGCCCCGCCCTCCTAGGTAATTACTATTTATTATGAATTAAGCGTTGTCGCCTTCTACAACTTCAACGATTTCTTCAATTGAATCTGCTTGAGTTTCTGAAGCTGCAAATTCTGCTTCAACTGCTGCTGCATCTTCACCTTGACGTCCTTCGATGATAGCGTCAGCCAATTTAGCTGTGATCAATTTAACAGCGCGGATAGCATCATCGTTAGCTGGGATGATTACATCGATATCATCTGGATCAGTGTTTGTGTCAACCATCGCTACAACTGGGATTCCCAATTTCTTAGCTTCTTTAACAGCGATTTGCTCTTTATGTGGGTCAACTACGTACATCACATCTGGGATACGAGGCATATCTTCGATACCACCCAAGAATTTTTCAAGACGTGCACGTTGTTTGTTAAGAAGTGCAACTTCTTTCTTAGGAAGAACTTCGAAAGTTCCATCTTCTTCCATACGTTTGATTTCTTTCAAACGAGCGATACGTTTTTGGATTGTTCCCCAGTTTGTAAGAGTTCCACCCAACCAACGGTGGTTGATGAAGTATTGACCTGAACGTACTGCTTCTTCAGCAACTGCATCAGCTGCTTGTTTCTTAGTACCAACGAACAATACAACTGCATCGTTAGCTGCTGCATCACGCATGAAGTCGTATGCTTGGTCAGCATATTTTACAGTTTGTTGCAAGTCGATAACGTGGATTCCGTTACGTTCAGTAAAGATGTACTTAGCCATCTTAGGGTTCCAGCGACGAGTTTGGTGACCAAAGTGTACACCAGCCTCAAGAAGTTGTTTCATTGAAATTACTGCCATGAGTATTTCTCCTTTTTGTTTTTTCCTCTTCTTGACTTCAACTCGCAAAACGACCCAAGGGCAACTGCTTCACAATTCATCAAGAATGAGTATTATCGTTCATACGACAATTTTTATTCTACCATACTTTTTCGATATTTTCAAGCTATTTTGATGGGATTTTTAATAGTTATTGTCTCTGGTAAAATCTGAAAAGAGGGCTCTATTCGAGTCCCTCTATAATTAGTCTGCATAAATATATGTTACAAAACCTTCAGAAGTCGTTGTTGGATTGAACCATCCACGGTGATTTCCAATTGTACGATTCCCAGCATAATTTGATTCTGATACTTGGATACGTGTTGTTGATTCAACAGCTGTAACAACCGCTACGTGACCATATCCACCATCGTTCCAACATGCAATTGCTCCAACTTGAGGTGTTGAACCTGTACGGAAACCTGCTGCTGCTGCACTTGTGGCCCACTGTGCTCCATTACCCCAATAGTCTCCAGCCCAAGGTGCTAATGTTTTAACTCCCCATGTACATTCACCAATTGGATAAGTTGAGGCATTTGTGTTATATGTTGGACGTACTTTAGCCTGAACAGGTGCTACTGCAGATTCAGATACTGCTTGTACCTGTGCTGTTAGGTTTGTATTACCTGAAGCAAGTACTGACTGTTGTTGGCTAGCTTGTTTTTCTTTATAAGCTGCTTCTGCTGCCGCAGCTGCACGAGCCTCTGCCTCAGCTGCTGCTTTTTGCTCTAATAGACTTGCTTTTTCCCCTTCAGCTGTCGCTTTCTCAGCAGCAAGACTCAATTCAGCAGCCTTTAGTTCTGCCTGTTTCGTAGTCAATGCTTGAGCATCATCAGCTAATTTTTGTTGATTAGCAATTACAGTATTGATAGCATCATTATTTGCTACTTGTTTTTCAGAAATAGCTTTTTTATCTGCCTTTTGTTGTTCTAACATTTTGTTGTTCGCAGATACGATTTCACTCATTGCAGTAACACGTGAAATAGCTTCTGTAATTGATTTTGAGTTTACAATGGTATTGATATAGCTAGTTGCAGCTCCATTTGTTTGAGCACTACGAGCTTGTTTTTCCAAAGATTGGTTACGAGAAACAATGTTTTTGGAAAGTTCTGTAATCTCACCCTCGAGTTTCTTAGATTCTGCTTGTAATCTATCATTTTCAGATTGCAAGTTAGATTGCTCTGCTTGAATCGCAGATACTTGCTCCTGAATTTGATCAACTTGTTTTTGTGCTTCTTCTTGTTGTGCTGTTAAATTACTAATTTTATTATCTTGAGCAGCAATTTTGTCATCAGTCGTTTCTGCATGGGCAGTCGTCAATACTGCTGCCTGGGAAACCATTACTGTACTTAATAAAAGCGAGGCTAAGATTTTTTTCTTCATGGCTAATAAATACTCCTTCTGTTTAAGACAATACTAGTATACCAAAAAAAATTCCAATAAACATTACGCCTTTGTTACATTTATATGTCGTTCTTATAGATAATATTTTTCAAAAATAAATTGAAAAACAGTAATCCATAAAAAATTTAAAATCATCGTCGGTACCAAGCTATAGACTATAAAAATCGACATGCTATCTACTGTCAACCCTACCATAAAAGCCAAAAGATAACTACCCATTTCAAACAGGAATGTCAGCACAATCATAGCTAGCATTCTTGTCCAACGATTCAACAAAATAACACTATTCAATTTATGAAGGAAGGCTCCCAATAAGATAAATAAGAGAGTTGCAATCCCTATTAGATGGAAAAAGTAAACATCATAAACCAAGCCTATAACAAAACAATAGACTAGATAGAGATACTCTGATACTTCTATCGTCTCAAATAAGAGAAATAGAAACAGAAAATGACTAGCCAAATGTACATGGGGGAAAAATGAGCCCAGAAGCTGGCTAATATGGGCGTCAATTAGAACAAAGAAAGGAAGCAATAAAAATACTCCAACCTGCTTCAACTGTCTCATTATGAATTCCCCACTAATTCTATCACATCCACATTATGAGTATCTGCACTCAATTTAACAGTTACTTCTCGTGTCAAATAGTCTGTACTATGCGTTGTGGCAACCACTTCACCAACAGGAATATCCGCAACATTAAAGTTTCCTAATCCACCCGTTGTCACCTTATCGCCTGAACTAATATCGCTATTACTATTTAATTGGCTAATTTTAAGAACTTCATTTTCCTTGTCGTAGCCAACAATAATACCATAAATTGTGGTAGTGCCGTGTTGAATTTTAACAGAAATCTTATCAGCATTTTCCGTATTTGTCAGAAGGTTGACCATAGTAGAGTTGTCCTCCACTTTTGAAACACTCCCAATCAAACCACCGTTTGCAATTACTAACATATTCTCAGAAGCACCTTTTGATCTACCTGCATCCAAGGTCAACTCCTGCTTCCAAGATACCGGAGAACGCATAATAACATCTGCTGCCAAAGTCTTTGTGGCTTGCAATTTAGACTTCATATCAAGCAATTGACGCAGTTGTTCATTTTCCGTCTTTAAACTTTCCGCCTCATTTGATTTGACTTCTAACTGGTAAAGCTGTTTCTTCAAACTTTCATTTTCATTATATGCTCGTGTCAAATGAGCCAAATCTGATTTGACAGAATCAAACCACCGAAAAGGTTTTTGCACAACCCTATCAACCAATGAGATTCCATCTCCTAATTTTGTCACAATTGTACTTGAATAAGTCGTCGCTAAGAGAGCTAAGACAAGCAGAACAGTGACAAAAACAATAATGACATATTTTGATTTTTTAAAACGGTTCATATCCCTACCTTTATATCAAGAACTGTTACAGTAACTTTTTTATCAATTCCTGAAAGCTACTAAGATTTTAAGAAAAATAAGCAACAACCAAGTACGATAATAACAAGAATGGTCAGCGTATCCTTTAGAGTCCATTTCAATTGTCGGTATTGACTTCTGCCTTTTCCACCCTGATAACCACGCGCTTCCATAGCGATAGCCAAGGAATCCGCACGTTTTAAACTTGTTGCAAAAAGAGGAATCAAAATGGGAATCATCGCCTTTACTTTTTGAACAATGCTTCCTTCACCAAAATCCACTCCACGCGCTTTCTGCGCATTCATAATCCGCGTCGTATCATCCATTAATGTTGGGACAAAACGTAGACTCATGGACAGCATCAATCCAATTTCATGAACTGGAACTTTCACACGCTTTAAAGGCGCTAACAAAGCTTCGACAGCTGATGCTAAACTTAAGGGCATGGTCGTTAAGGTTAACAAAGTTGAAAAGAAAATAATCAATACAAAACGACAAAAAATAATTCCAGCTTGTTGCAAAGCATAATCCGTGATTCTCACAAACGAAAACTCAAATAAAACATTCCCATTAGAAATGAAAAATAGTTGAAAAATAGTTGTGAAGGCAATCAAGAAAAACATAGACTTCAAGCCCTGAATAAAAAATGAAAGAGATACTCCTGACAAGGCAATAAATATCCCTGTCGCTATAAAAAGAATCAGATTCGTCAAGGGGTTATTAGCCCAAAACACAATCAAAATCAGTAGCATCATAGCAAGCAATTTGCTACGTGGATCCAATCGGTGAACAATCGAATCCCCTGGGATATAACGCCCCAAAATCATACTATCCATTTAGCGACTCCTTGAACTCCTCTATCTTAATCGGTAATCGTTTAAATGACACGCCTCTATCCACCAATCGTTTACAAAAGGCCGTAATTTTAGGTACTCCCAACTGCACTTCTTCCATAAAGACAACATCTTGAAAGACATCACTTGGTTTACCACCCTTCACCAAACGTCCCTTTTCCATCACATAGACTTGATTCGCATATTCAGCAACATCATCCATCAAATGCGTTACCAAGACAATTGTCATCCCTGACTGGTGGAGTTTTTTGAACAAATTCATCAGCTCTTTTCTTCCCATGGGATCTAGGCCTGCTGTGGGCTCATCTAAGACTAATATGGCTGGTTCCATGGCAAGTATGCCTGCAATGGCGACACGTCTCATTTGTCCACCTGATAGCTCAAACGGACTGCGATCAAAAAGTGATTCATCAATTCCAACCAGAGCCAGTTTTTCACGCGCAATCTGCTCCGCATCTTCTTCAGAAACTCCAAAATTTTGTGGTCCAAAAGCAACGTCCTTCAAAACTGTTTCTTCAAAGATCTGATTTTCAGCAAACTGAAATACCAAGCCAACCTGTTTTCTAATTTGACGAATATCTTTATTTTTAGAAGTCGAGGTGATTAAGGTATCAAAAACCCTCACACTCCCTTGACTTGGCACCAATAAACCATTTAAGAGTTGTAAAATAGTTGATTTACCACTACCTGTGTGCCCAATTAAAGCCGTATAAGAACCATCTTCAATCGTCAAAGAAACATCCGACAAAGCTGTTGAAGCTAAGGGAGTCCCTTCTTGATATGTAAAACTCACATTTTCTAGAGCAATTCCCATAATTTATCCTCTAGCTCACTTTCTGTCAAATAATTTTCAGGTAAATCATAGCCATTCTGGCTCAAAGAATATTTTACTTGATTGGCAAAAGGATCGTCTAATCCAATTTGATCTAAATCATTTCGAGAGAAAAGTTCTCTTGGGCTACTAGTTGATTCAATTTCCCCTTTTTTCATGACCAATACGCGGTCACTCATGGCAACTTCTTCCAAATCATGGGTAATAGAAATGACCGTCATATCATAGTCTTTCCGAATTCCCTGTACTGTCTCAATCAGTTCTCTACGCCCCTCAGGGTCCAACATACTCGTTGCTTCATCTAAGATTAAAATAGCTGGTCTTAGGGCTACAACACCTGCAATGGCCACACGTTGTTTTTGGCCACCTGATAGACGCGCCGGCTCTCTCTTTTTAAAGTCCAACATGCCAACCAAATCTAGAGCTTCCTCCACTCTCTTTTTCATTTCTTGACGAGAAAGACCCTGATTTTCCAAACCAAAGGCTACATCATCTTCAACAGTCGCTCCAACAAATTGATTGTCTGGATTTTGAAAAACCATACCGATTTGACGACGTATTTTCCAAACATTTTCCTCAGTCAACCGTTGACCATCTATTACAATCTCTCCAGATTCTGCTTCCAGTAAGCCATCAATTAATCGAACCGTCGTTGATTTACCACTACCATTATGCCCTACAATCGAAAGCCATTCTCCACGTTTCACGTGAAACGTAATATCCTTCACATCATAGTATTCTTGACTTTCCTTATAACGAAAAGAAAGATTTTTTACATCAATTATTGATTTCATTTCGAACCAAATGTCCCTTTAAATACATAGGCACTACCCTTGAAATAATCATAGCCAGAGTAGATAGTGAAAAACAAGGCTACATAAAGTAGAACTTGACCAAGCAAAGTCCAATGTAATAGCAAGAAAATAATGGCAAACATCTGACTAAAAGTTTTAATTTTTCCAGGCATTGCTGCTGCTAAAACTGTTCCACCAGTTTCAACCAATAAAAGCCTTAAACCTGTCACAGCCAACTCACGACAGATGATCACTGCAACAATCCAAGCTGGAGCCATACCTAACTCAATCAGCATAATAAAAGCCGACATAACTAGTAACTTATCCGCCATAGGATCTGCAAATTTACCAAAATTACTGACCACATTCCATTTACGAGCTAAATATCCATCTAAATAATCTGTAATACTAGCAATAGCAAAGATAATAGCTGCCACTATATGACTCTCTATCGAATTTCCTATCGTTAAAATAAAGATAAAAATAGGTATAAAGAGAATTCGACCTATTGTTAAAAGATTGGGAATTTGTTCTTTTTTCATTCGTTTTTCCTTAATTTTTAGTAAAGGTTACAGTGATTTGTCCAGTCTGAGCTGTTAATTTCGATAAATCAACAGTCTGATTATCTACTGTCAAAGCAACACCTTTTACAACACCTAAGGTAATTGTTACAGGACTTTTAGTTGCAACTGTTGCTTCTGCACTTTTCTTCTCTGGCGATAAGGTTACACCGCCCTCAAGTTCGCTTTCTGAAACGCTGACCCAACTTGTAACATCTGAAACTGCCAATTGCAATTTAACTGTTTCCTTACTTGTCTTATAAGCGATTTCTACATGATTTCCTTCACCTGATACACTTATAGCTGATTCTATACTAGAAGAACTGCTAGATGAACTACTACTTGAGGAGTGGGGAACAGAGCTAGTTGAACTTATTGAACTTGTTGATTGAACCACACTGTAATTAGAAAGAGAAGGCCCCTCTGGTTGAGTTTGAATATAGTTCCAAACATAATAGGTCACAAAAATTAAAATAGATAAGGCAAAAAGGATAAAATAAAATAAAGGTAAAAAGGATGGTTTTTTCTTATTTTTCTTACTTGAACGTCTGCGCCCTGTCAACTCGTCTTCATCAACATCTACTTCCTCATAAGTAATCATACTCCCAGAATCATAAGCATCCAAGACAATTTGGTCATCTAACTCAACAGCCCATGCATATTTTCTCAAGAAAGAACGTGTGTAAAAAGGACTTGGAAGTTGATCGAAATCATCTGCTTCCATTGCTTCCAACATATCTAACTGGATTTCTGTCTTTTTCTGCAATTCATCTAAACTCAATCCCTGATTGATTCTAGCTAATCGTAAAACCTCTCCAATTGTTTTTTTTCTCATACTTGTCATCCCTTCTTTCTAGTGTCTATTATAATAGGTTACTACGATGGGAATATTGTAAAATCAACTATGTCACCATCATCTATTAAATGATGTCCAGCATCAAGGACATCCTCTAAAGTAATTTCCTGTAAAATTTTCGGCAAATCAAAAATTGTCTCACCATTTTCAAAAGCATCATATTGCGTTGCAATAAATTCAAGAGAGTTCATGCTACTGAAAAATTCTCCAAACATCTCTCTTTTGATAATATCTAAATGATCCTCTGTAATATCTAAATCCTTTGTAAAATTACGAATGGCCTTCCTAAATTGATGGGATAAAGCAACTGGCTCTTTCGTATCCATTGTCAACATAACAAAATGAAAACGACTTGTTACTTCAATTTCAAGAGATAAGGACGCATCAATTTTACCTGATTCATATAATTTTTGAAAACGATCCGAAGTCCAACCAAACATCATTGCAAACAATAATTTTAATAAAATATGATGTCGATAGCAATCCGCTTCAGAAACTTCTCGCTTACCTCTAACTCCAATCGCTAGTTTGGGAGAAGATACTTCTATTCTCATACTATCTGTTGGCTTTACAGGCTGTAAAAACAACTTTTCTCTTGCTACTTCCTGAAAATCTGAATCTTTCAGTTCTTTGCTTTCAAAATAGTCCTGTACTCGCTCCACATCAAAATCACCAACTAAAAACAGAGACATGTTTACAGGTTTGTAAAATCTTGCAAAATTTTCTTGCAAATTAGTTAGATTTATTTGGGAAATGGACTCCTCACTTCCAACTATATCCGTCGCTAAAGGTGTACCTGGATACAAATTCGCTAAGGTTGAAAAGAATAAACACGAATCTGGATCATCTTGATACATTTCTCGTTCTTGCTGAATAATATCCTGCTCTCTTAAAATGGAATCTTCAGTAAAATGTGCTGATGTTACCAATTCATCAAGTAAATCTAAATTTTCTAAAAAATGATCCGTTGCTGAAAAAAGATAGCTTGTTTTTGTAAAGCTTGTAAAGGCATTACTATCTGCACCTAGACTCGTAAAAGCCGACATCAAATCGCTAGAATCTTCTCTCTCAAATAATTTATGTTCAAGAAAATGAGCAATTCCCGCAGGATATTCTTTTACATCTCCGTCAACTTCTGTGACAAGCGTATCTACCGAACCAAATTGTACAGTTACACTCCCGTAAACCTCTTTAAATTCCTTTTTAGGCAAAAGAGCAACTGTCAATCCGTTGGCCAAACGAGTTCGATAAATCATTTCTTTTACAGCTGGATAGTATTTTTCTTCAAAAACAACCTTTGTCATTCTATTCCTTCCATAAAGTAAATCGCCTGTAGTTTCACATTATTAGCTGCTCTACAAATAGCATCTTTGTCAACTTGCTCGAGTTTTGCAATCCAACTTTTAAAGTCTGCTGAAGATTTCCCAAGTAAGGCATTTTGATAAGCACGTTCAATCAATGAACCTTGATTATCTTGAGAAAGCAACAAAGACCGACGAATCATTTCCTTGGTCTGCTCTAGCTCAAGCTCTGTAAAATAACCTTTTTTTAAATCAAGTAATTGATTATTCATCATTTTTCGAGCCTGATTCCTATTTTCTCGATTGATACCAGCATACATTCTCAAGAATCCACTAAACAAATCGAGTTGACTTAAAATGGTATAAGCTAATCCAGCATTTTCACGGACATTTGTAAAGAGCTTAGAGTGAGCAAATCCACCAAGTAAACCATTCATTACAATCATGGGTAAATGTTGCTCATCGCCATATTCAGCAGAGCAATAATATCCCAACTCTAAAATAGACTGTCCCACATTTTTCCGAACCATACCTTCCTGAAGGATATTGGAATAAGGTTGACAATACTGAACCTTCATATCTCCTTTTCGAGCTTTAAAGGCAAATGATTCTAATACATTTTGAATTTCAACCTCATTAAAATCACCTAGGAAAAAGAAATCTATTCGATCATTGGCCAAAAATTCTTGGAAACAAGAATAAGAACTTTGTGGAGTTTCAGCTAAAATACGATTTCGTAAATCACTATATTCCAATTGAAGACGTTCATCATGAAAAAACAATTTATCCAATTCTTTATGTGCAAAATAAAAAGAATCATCCATATCAGCTGCTAAACTTGCTAGCAATTGTTTTTTCTCAATTTCAAATAAGGCCGGATCAAACCCATTATCAACTACTACGGGTGAAAAAAGAGTTTCTTTTACAAGTTCCAAAATCTGAGAGGTTAGCACGTTTTTCCTACTTAAAAACTCATCACGAACATAGGTAAATGTCAATTCTATAATGTGGCTTTGCCCTCTTCTGAAACAATTGGTTGACATATCTGTACCGTATAGACTGGCCAAGTGTCTCCTCAAATCTTGAGAAGTGGGGTACATCTGATTAGCAGTCTCTAGCATACTTGCACTCAACATGTGACCTGCAATCGTATCAAGGGATAATGGAGCGGTAAAACGCACGGTAATTTTGTTTGTTTTAAACTTTTTTGATTGGATAAAATGTGTTGAAATTCCATGCACTAACTCCATGATTTACCTCCTTATATACAGACTTCTATTATATCACGAAAACCTGAAATTTTCTTGTTCCCTGTAACACTTTTGAAATAAAAATCGCTTACATTTCTCGCTGTCTCTCTCACTATTTTTAGGAAAATATGGTATAATACCAAAGATTGAGGTGAATTATGGAATACAAATTATTTGAAGAATTTATTACCCTCCAAGCACTACTCAAAGAACTTGGAATTACACATAGCGGAGGAGCTATTAAATCATTTCTCTCTGAACATTCTGTTTACTTTAATAGGGAATTAGAGAGTCGTCGTGGAAAAAAACTTCGTATTGGCGATAAAGTTGACATCCCTGACATGAACATTGACATCTTGTTGACACAACCTACTTCTGAAGAACAAGATGAATACCAAGCTGATAAAGTTGAAAAAGAACGGATCGCTAAACTTGTCAAAAAGATGAATAAGGGAGTTAAAAAAGACAAATCGAAACCTGCTTCATCACCAAAAAGCAAACAAGCTCCACGATTCCCTGGTAGATAATCATGTGGCTACAACACCTATCTCTCAAAACTTTTCGTAACTACAAAGAGACGAAAATAGACTTTAATCCTAAATTAAATGTCTTTTTAGGACGTAATGCACAAGGTAAAACAAATATGTTAGAGGCTATCTATTTTTTAGCCTTAACACGTAGCCATCGAACTCGAACAGATAAAAATCTCATTCATTTTGATGAGGAACAACTTCATCTTTCAGGTCTCGTTCAGAAAAAAACGGGATCTATTCCTCTCGAAATTGAACTAACACAAAAAGGACGTGTTACAAAAGTTAATCACTTAAAACAGGCACGACTTTCAGACTATGTAGGACACATGAATGTTGTCTTATTTGCTCCTGAAGATTTACAACTAATTAAAGGGGCACCTTCAGTTCGACGAAAATTCATTGATATGGAGCTTGGGCAAATTAAGCCAATCTATTTATCGGATTTAACCAATTATAACCACATCCTAAAACAAAGAAACACTTACCTAAAATCAGCTCAAAAAATAGATGAAACCTTCCTTTCAGTCTTAGATGATCAGCTAGTTGATTATGGATGTCGTGTAATGAATCACCGCTTAGATTTCATAAAAAAACTAGAATATTTTGGTCGTGAGACACATTTTGAACTTTCTAATCAGATTGAAGAGTTGTCAATATCCTATCAATCTTCTGTAAAGATAACTGACAAGGAAGGCTTATCAGAATCTTTCAAAATTGCTTTAGAAAAAAGTAGGTCCAGAGATTTATTTAAAAAGAATACTGGTGTTGGTCCTCATCGAGATGATATTTCTTTTTATATAAATGGTATGGATGCTAGTTTTGGAAGTCAAGGTCAACATCGTAGTCTCGTCCTCTCGATAAAATTAGCAGAAATCGAGTTAATGGAAAGCATTACTACAGAATCTCCAATATTACTGCTTGACGATGTTATGAGCGAACTTGACAACACTAGACAACTAAAATTATTAGAAACGATTTCTCATTCAATCCAAACCTTTATCACAACAACAAGCTTAGACCATCTTCAAAATCTACCAGAAAATCTAAGTATCTTCACTATTCAAGATGGTAAAGTTATTGTAAATGAAAATTGACAACATTGTAAAAGAACTCCTGTTTCCACGGGAGTTCTTTTCATTGTTTTTTTACATAGAATAATTTGGTGCCTCATTCGTAATTTGTACATCATGAGGATGGCTTTCTTTCAAACCAGCACCAGACATTTCAATAAATTGAGCATTATCGTGTAGTTCTTTAAGGTTAGCTGCACCACAGTAACCCATACCAGAGCGAATACCACCAATCATTTGGAAGACAATATCAGCTGCAGCACCTTTATAAGCAACACGACCTTCAATTCCTTCTGGAACAAGTTTGTTTGCTTCATTGACAGAACCTTGGAAGTAACGATCGCTTGAACCTTTCTTCATAGCAGCAATTGATCCCATACCACGGTAAGTCTTAAACTTACGTCCTTGGAAGATTTCAGTTTCGCCTGGAGCTTCATCAGTTCCAGCAAACATTGATCCAAGCATAACTGCATTTCCACCTGCAGCAAGGGCTTTTACAATATCTCCAGAATACTTGATTCCACCGTCAGCAATAATCGTTTTTCCATATTCACGCGCAACAGCTGCAGCATCGTAGATAGCTGTTACTTGCGGAACACCAACACCAGCAATCACACGAGTAGTACAGATAGAACCTGGTCCAATCCCAACCTTGACAACGTCCACACCTGCTTCGTAAAGTGCGCGCGCTCCTTCAGCAGTAGCAATATTTCCAGCAATCAAAGTACGATCTGGGAAGTGAGCACGAATCTCAGCAATTTTACGCAAGACACCTGCAGAATGACCATGTGCAGTATCAATAACAATCGCATCCGCTCCTGCCTCAAAAAGAGCCTCTGCACGTTCAAATGTATCTGAAGTAACACCTACTGCACCTGCAACTAGAAGACGACCAAACTCATCTTTAGCAGCATTTGGAAACTCAATAACTTTTTCAATATCTTTGATAGTAATCAAGCCAGAAAGACGACCTTCTTCATCTACCAACGGAAGTTTTTCAATACGGTGTTCTTGAAGAATATTCTCAGCTGTTGCAAGGTCTGTACCCACAGGAGCAGTAACAAGATTTTCACTAGTCATATGGTTTGAGATTGGTTGGTTATAATCTGAAATAAAACGAAGATCTCGGTTTGTCAAAATACCAACCAATTTACGATTTTCAAGTGTTTCAACAACTGGAACACCACTGATGCGGTAACGACCCATAAGCTCATCTGCTTCAGCAATTGTATGTTCAGGTGTCAAGAAGAACGGATCAATAATAACTCCATTTTCAGAACGTTTTACCTTACGAACCTCGTCTGCTTGTTGAGCAATTGACATGTTTTTATGGATAACTCCGAGACCGCCTGCACGAGCAATAGCAATAGCCATTTGACTCTCTGTAACTGTGTCCATGGCAGCGGTAATAATTGGGATATTTAAAGTCAGATTATCTGCCAATTTAGTTGTTAAATCTGCATCGTTAGGCAACACATGACTTTCAGCTGGAATAAGTAATACATCATCAAAGGTAAAACCTTTTTTCAAAAATTTAGTGTCCCAATTAGACATTCGAAGTTTCCTCTTTTCTTTCTTTTTGAGCTTGACTCTTTTTATATTGTATCTATCATACCATTCTATAAAAATTTGTCAAATGTTACAGGGGTAAATAAAAAACTATCTTTTCTTCGAGATAGAAATGATAGTTTCTTGTAAAATAAACTTAGTTAAAGTAATGAAGTCCCATTGCTCCTTTAACCTCAGATAGGGTTTGACCTGCAACTTCACGCGCTCTTTCACTACCTTTTTGAAGCATATTATAAACTTCTCCCATATCCTTAGCAAATTCGATACGGCGCTCACGAATAGGACCCAGTTCACGTTCTAATATTTCAAGTAGATAACGCTTGGTCTTCACATCACCAAGACCACCTCGTTGATAATGTTCTTTCATTTCAGCAATTTCTTGAGCATCTTCTGGGCGACCAAAAACATCTAGATAATGGAAAACCATATTTCCTTCAATTTTACCTGGATCCTCAACGCGGATATGATCTGGGTCTGTATACATACTCATTACTTTTTTACGCAAAGTATCCGCATCATCAGCTAAATAAATACCGTTATTGAGTGATTTAGACATTTTAGCATTCCCATCTAAACCAGGCAAACGCCCTGCTCTCTCATTTTCTGGATAAATACCTTCCGGTTCTACCAAGACATCACAGTTATATGCATTGTTAAAAGAACGAGCAATTTCACGAGTTTGCTCAATCATTGGTTTCTGATCTGTCCCAACAGGAACATAGTTAGCCTTGAAAGCTGTGATGTCAGCTGCTTGAGCTATTGGATAGACCAAGAATCCTGTCGGAATGCTTTCTCCAAATCCTTTCTGAGCAATTTCTGTCTTGACAGTTGGATTACGCTCCAGACGTGCTAATGAAACCAGATTCATATAATACATAGACAACTCAGCCAGCTCTGGAATCTGGCTTTGAATAAAGATAGTTGATTTACTTGGATCCAATCCAACTGCAAGATAATCCAAAGCCACATTTCCGATAGACTCTACAATGGTTTGAGGATCTTTGGCATGATCTGTCAAGGCTTGTTGGTCAGCCAAGAACACAAACATATCATACTTATCCTCTTCCTGTAATAATACTCGATTTTTGAGACTTCCAACATAATGTCCAATATGCAATTTTCCTGTTGGACGGTCTCCTGTTAAAATAATGGGTTTAGTCATTTTGTTCTCCTTCGATATAGTCCCTTCAATTATAGCATTTTTTTAATGAAATAACCGCAATTTATCAAAATAAATCAACCTTACTATTCACGGATTTGTGTAAAGTATGCTGTAAAATTAATTTACACAAAATTGACAGATAAAAATTTGAATATTTCCGTATTTTCTAGTAGAATAAATATATTACACATATAGGAGAAAAACATTGCTTACAGTATCTGATGTTTCACTACGTTTTAGTGATCGCAAACTTTTTGATGATGTCAATATCAAATTTACAGAAGGAAATACTTACGGATTAATCGGTGCTAATGGTGCCGGAAAATCAACCTTTTTAAAAATTTTAGCCGGAGATATCGAACCTACTACTGGTCACATCTCTCTTGGTCCAGATGAACGTCTCTCTGTTCTTCGTCAAAATCACTTTGACTATGAAGATGAACGTGCCATTGATGTTGTTATCATGGGAAATGAAAAACTTTATAGCATCATGAAAGAGAAAGATGCTATCTACATGAAGGAAGATTTCTCAGACGAGGACGGGGTTCGTGCTGCCGAACTCGAAGAAGAGTTTGCTGAGCTTGGAGGCTGGGAAGCAGAAAGCGAAGCCTCTCAACTCCTTCAAAACCTAAACATTCCAGAAGAATTACACTACCAAAACATGAGCGAATTGGCCAACGGTGAGAAAGTAAAGGTTCTCCTTGCCAAAGCACTTTTTGGTAAACCAGATGTTCTTCTCTTGGACGAGCCTACCAACGGTTTAGACATCCAATCAATTACATGGTTAGAAGACTTCTTGATTGACTTTGATAACACAGTTATCGTAGTATCCCACGACCGTCACTTCTTAAACAAAGTATGTACTCACATGGCCGACCTTGACTTTGGAAAAATCAAACTCTATGTCGGAAACTACGACTTCTGGAAGGAATCTTCTGAACTCGCTGCTAAATTGCTAGCAGACCGTAATGCTAAAGCAGAAGAAAAAATTAAACAATTGCAAGAATTCGTTGCTCGTTTCTCTGCTAATGCTTCTAAATCAAGACAAGCAACATCACGTAAGAAAATGCTTGATAAGATTGAACTAGAAGAGATTGTACCATCTAGTCGTAAATATCCATTTATTAACTTTAAAGCGGAGCGTGAAATAGGTAATGATCTCCTGACAGTAGAAAATCTAACTGTAAAGATTGATGGTGAGACTATTTTAGATAATATCAGTTTTATCTTGCGTCCAGGTGATAAGACAGCGCTTATTGGTCAAAATGACATCCAAACGACTGCATTAATTCGTGCAATCATGGGGGACATTGACTATGAAGGAACTGTCAAGTGGGGAGTAACTACTAGCCGTTCTTACTTGCCAAAAGATAACTCGGCAGATTTTGCAGGAGGAGAGTCAATCCTTGACTGGTTGCGTCAATTCGCAAGTAAAGAAGAAGATGACAATACTTTCCTACGTGGCTTCCTCGGCCGTATGCTCTTCTCTGGAGATGAGGTTAACAAACCTGTAAATGTCTTGTCAGGGGGAGAAAAAGTTCGTGTCATGCTTTCAAAACTCATGCTTTTAAAATCAAATGTCCTTGTACTTGATGATCCAACAAATCACTTGGACTTGGAATCTATCTCAAGCTTGAATGATGGATTGAAAAACTTTAAAGAATCAATCATCTTTGCCAGCCATGACCACGAGTTTATTCAAACTCTAGCTAACCATATCATTGTCTTGTCTAAAAATGGCGTCATTGACCGTATCGATGAAACCTATGATGAATTCCTAGAAAATGCAGAAGTACAAGCAAAAGTTAAAGAACTTTGGAAAGACTAAAAAAATTCAAAACTCAGTTGGGTTAACCAGCTGAGTTTTCTAACATTTTATGAGGTAACATGAAATTATTTTTTAAAACATATTGGATCTATTTTGTTTCTTTCATCATTCCTGTAGTAATTATGATAGGAGTATATCTATCTCAAGGTATCTACTGGAATAGCGACAAATCTCCTCTATTAGGAGATGGCTTTCATCAATACGTTATTTTTGATATAGCTCTAAGAAATATCCTACATGGAAATAGTAGTCTGTTTTACACCTTTACAAGTGGTCTAGGGCTAAACTTCTATGCTCTATCTAGTTATTACTTGGGTAGTTTTCTTTCACCTCTGGTTTACTTTTTTGATCTAACGAATATGCCAGATGCTGTCTATCTGACCACTCTCTTAAAATTTGGATTGATTGGTTTGTCAACTTACTTTAGTTTAAATAAATTATTTCAATCGATTCCTAAGCCTTTAAAACTAGCCTTATCTACTTCCTATACTCTGATGAGTTTCACTGTCAGTCAATTAGAGATAAAAACCTGGCTAGATGTTTTTATCTTGATTCCTTTAATTATAACTGGTTTACATCTACTGATAACTGAAAAGAAACTCCTATTGTACTTTACAAGTCTGTCAATCTTATTTATTCAAAATTATTATTTTGGATATATGACAGTATTGTTTCTTATTTTCTGGTATCTCTGTCAAATTTCGTGGGACTTTAAGACTCGAAAATCATCTGTTCTTGATTTCATAGTTATCTCCTTTTTAGCTGGTATGGCTAGTTTGATTATGACTCTTCCCACTCTGTTTGATTTACAGACACATGGGGAAAAATTGACTGAAGTTACAAAGTTTCAAACTGAAAGTAGCTGGTATCTTGATCTCTTTGCTAAGCAATTCATTGGTTCCTTTGACACAACAAAGTATGGGGCCATCCCAATGATTTTTGTTGGACTACTTCCCTTTATTTTGACCATTTTATTTTTTACGCTGAAATCTATTAAGTTTCACGTGAAACTCATATATGTAATATTCTTTGCATTTCTAATTGCAAGCTTTTACATAGAAGCTCTTGACTTATTTTGGCAAGGTATGCATACTCCAAATATGTTTTTACATCGCTATTCTTGGATTTTCTCTACCTTGTTAATTTACACAGCAGCGGAAGTCTTAAATCGTCTGAAAGAAATTAAAATCTGGAATTTTTTAGTTTCGCTTTTTCTTATAGTAACAGGATTTTTAGCTACCATCTATCTAAAATCACATTATTCTTTTTTAACAGATTTGAATATTCTACTGACTCTTGAATTTTTAGTTGTCTATTCTCTTTTACTCCTTGCAGTTATCAAAAAGTTTATCTCTGTAAATCTATTTGCCATTCTAATCTCTTTATTTATAATGGTTGAAATAAGTTTAAATGCTTCATCTCAAATAGACGGAATTGCTAAAGAATGGGGATTTGCTTCTCGAAGTGCATATAATCGAGATATCCCAGCTATGAAATCTTTCTCAACATATATTGGAAATCAATTTACTCGTACTGAAAAACTAGAGACTCAAACAGGAAATGACAGTATGAAATTCAACTACAATGGAATATCTCAATTTTCATCTGTTCGAAATCGTTCAGCAAGCTCTACTTTGGATAAACTTGGGTTTAAATCCTCTGGGACTAATCTCAATCTACGCTATGCAAATAATAGTATTTTGGCTGATAGTTTATTTGGTATCCAGTACAATATCTCAGACAGTCCTAGTGATAAGTATGGTTTTAAAGATATCTATCAAAAAGATAATCTTACCCTATATGAAAATCAATTCTCTCTTCCGATTGCCTTTGCTAGTCAATCTGTTTACAATGATGTCAAGTTCAATGAACATACTTTAGATAATCAAGCCTCGTTTTTAAATCAACTTGCTAACGTCGATTTTGATTATTTTTCTACAATCCCTTATGACAAAACAGAAAATACTAATGATTTGATTATTGTCACAAGTTCTTCAAATGAGGATGCAGCAATCCAGTATCAAATTGAAGTGCCAGAAAACAGCCAAGTTTATCTTTCTTTCACAAACCTTCACTTTTCTAATGATAAACAAAAAAAGGTTGACATCCTTGTAAATGGAGAAAAGAAAACTTTTACAACTGATAATATCTTCTCCTTCTTTAATCTAGGCTATACAAAAGAGAAAAAAACTTTCAATATCAATGTTAGTTTCCCTGGAAATTCACAAGTATCATTTGAATCTCCTACCTTCTACCGTTTAGATACCAAAACATTCACCGAGGCAATTCAAAAAATTAAAGAACAACCTGTCACAGTATCAACTTCTAAAAACAAGGTCTTTGCTACATATGATGTTAAACAAGATACGTCCATTTTCTTCACCATTCCTTATGACAAAGGTTGGTCTGCCTACCAAGATGGTAAGAAAATAGAAATTAAACAAGCTCAAACTGGATTTATGAAAGTTGAGGTTCCCAAGGGGAAAGGAACTATTACACTCTCCTTCATTCCCAATGGTTTTATTACTGGAGCAATTTGTTCCTTTACTTCTCTCTTACTATTTGGAACCTATAATCACAGACGAAAGTCATATAAGGCATAAAAAATCGACCAATTAATCGGTCGATTTTTTTAATCTTCTTCCATTTTCTTAGGTTGATAGGCTAGCATACCTAAACCAGTAAATAGAGCTAGTATGGCATCTAGGAAAATGACTTGCTGATGAATATTTCCTGTCATAGAGATTGTTTGTCGTAATCCCGAAACTGAATAACTCATTGGTAACCAAGGACTAATAGTTCTAAAGAAATCATTTGTCAAGGCAAGTGGATAAGTACCGGCACTTGATGCTAACTGTAATAAAAGCAAAATAAGTGAGAAGAAAGCTCCTATACGGCTATTCCATGTTGTTAATGCGGTCACCATGGACATGAATACTAAACTTGTTAGGATAATGAGAATAAATGTTCTCATCTCATGATTAGCCGTTAGACCAATAAGATGAACTCCTCCATATACCAAAATTCCTGCCAAAACAGCTATAATACCATTTATTTCAGCCCGAGATTTCAACCAAGCCCAACGGCTCTCTGGATGAGGTCCTGAAGGCAGCTTCGCAAAGATCATATTCGTTGATATTGCTGCAACAAAGAGAGCAACTGATATCATATAAGGAGCCATTGCAATTCCATTTACAGGAACTTGGTCATTGTCTGTTTTGGAAAGATTGAGTGGATTTGACAAAATATCTGCATTTTGAGATTCCGTAGATGCTGATTTGAGTTGATCACTAGCATTACTTAGTCCTTGTCCTAAAGAAGCAACTCCTGTCTGTAAACCTTCCAATCCAGAAGTTAACTTTGTTCCACCTTCTGCTAATTTCCCAGCTCCATCTGCCAATTTATTAGCTCCACTTTCTAATTGAGAAGCACCTGAAAGTAACTGACTGGATTTGTCAGCTAGTCGGCTAGATCCTGACTGCAATTTATCAACTCCTGCTATCAATTCTTGACTCTTTTGATTCAATTGGTTAGAGCCAGTTGATAATTTTTCAATACCAGATACTAATTCTGGAGTTTTTTCAACTAATTGACTAACTCCTGCTGTCAAGCTAGAAGATTTTTGTGTCAAGGTGTTTGAGCCTGAAACTAGTTGATCCAAACTACCTGTCAAGGTGGCATTTTTTTCACTTAGTTTACTTGCTCCCTGAGAAACTTTATCAACACCTGTAGTATATGCGTTTACACCTGATGCAATCGACTGACTATCAGGAACTAATTTGCTAGTAACAGCTCCTTGTATCTCTGTTAATCCACTTGACAATCTTGTCAAAGAAGTAGAAGCAATAGGTAATACTTGATTAGCTTGATTTTTTAAAGTCGCAAGATTAGAAGATTGATTTTGTAAGTTTTCTAAACTTCCCTGTAAACCTTTAACTACAGCTACAATTGACTGTGCTGATTGAATACTATCAGTCGAATTTTGAGATACAGAAGCACTTATTTCAGCTTGTTGCTCACTTGTCAAAGATTGATAAGCTGCTGTCGATTGAATATTGGCTAATGTAGTCGCTTTAGCAGACTGAGCACTTGCTAACATTTGATTAGAAAGAGATACTATACTTGATAAAACAGAATCTAATTGTTTTGTATCTCCAACATCAATATTTTGAATGGCTTGATTTAACTGATTCAGACCAGAAGATAATTGATTAATTTGATCTTTTTTCCCAGACGAAGCATCTAACTTGCTAGAAAGTTGTTGAATCCCTTCACTTAATTGCTCCACCCCTATTCGAAGTGTAGCTGATTGATTAGATAACTGATTAGCACCTGTTGCAAGACTTCCCACTCCATTGGTGTAGGCACTAACACCAGATGAAAATTGATTAAGACCAGCATTAAGCTGAGAAACACCGCCAGTATAGGATTCTACACCAGAATATAACTGATTGATTCCTCCTACTAATTCAGGACTTTTAGAAGATAATTGACCTAATCCGCTATCTAATTGACTCACTGCACCAGTATATGTAACTAAACCACTATTAAAATTCCCTAAGCCAAGATGAAGTTGTTCAACACCAGAGACATAAGAGGATAATCCTTTAGTAAACTGCTCCGTTCCATTTGAAAATGTTAAACTTGAAGCTGCTAAAGAGTGTAGGTTAGTAGTTAATGTTTGACTTCCTGCCACTAACTGATTCGCTACATCAGTTAGTTTTTCACTTCCAGAATCTGCTTGGCTCATACCATCCTTTAAATAGACCATTTTGTTGAATAAAGCTTTAGTATAGGTCTCGGTTACATTGGTAGAAACACTCTGCTTTAATTGTGTCATAGCAGAATCGCTCATCTTGCTGGCAATAAAACTATGACCACTTGAAGTCTGATAATCGATTTGCATTTGCTCTGGATAATCCGTTAAAATAGAAGCTGCTTTTTCAGATAAATCACTTGGTAAAGTCACTACCATATAGTAATCGCCATTTTCTAAACCCTTCTTACCTTCTTCATCTACAAAATGAAAATCCAAGGTTTTATTTTCTTTTAAATTGGACACCATGTCTTTTCCTATAGACATGCTATTACCATTATAGGAAGCCTCTTTATCATTATTGACAACTGCCACAGGTAAGTCAGACAATTGCCCATATGGATCCCACATTGATGACAAAAATATGATATTGTACAGAGCTGGAATAAGAGAAATCCCTATCATGACAATAATAAAGGTTGGTTTTTTAAAAATTGCTTTCCATTCTTTAAACATAGTTTCTCCTTTTTTAAACATATTGTCTAAAATTTTGATATAATAGATTATACAATAAAAAATCTAAATTACAATATAAAAAATCCATTTTTAGACATATAGTCTAATTTGTTTACAAGGAGGAAATATGCAAGAAAGTAACAAACGCTTAAAAACAAAGCGAACTATTGAAAATGCTATGGTACAATTACTAATGGAACAGCCATTTGATCAAATTTCTACTGTCAAGTTAGCAGAAAAATCCAGAATTAGCCGTTCCAGCTTCTATACGCACTATAAGGATAAGTATGATATGATTGAGCACTATCAAAGCAAGCTATTTCATACATTTGAATATATTTTTCAAAAACATGCTCATCACAAAAGAGACGCTATTTTAGAAGTTTTTGAATATCTAGAGTCAGAACCACTTCTGGCTGCCCTTCTTTCTGAAAATGGGACTAAAGAAATCCAAAATTTCTTACGAAATAAACTTCATATCATGCTCAGTACAGATTTACAAAAGCGATTTATGCAACTGAATCTAAATACCACTGAATTAGAATATAGTAGCATCTATCTAACTCATGCACTTTTTGGTGTCTGCCAAACTTGGATTGCACATGGAAAAAAAGAAAGTTCTCAAGAAATAACAAACTTCCTTATGAAAATGCTTGGTGATACAAATTGATACAAAAAGAGGAACACAGCTGTGTTCCCTTTTATCTATACTCCGCCAGTAGGACTCGAACCTACGACATCATGATTAACAGTCATGCGCTACTACCAACTGAGCTATGGCGGATAAAATAGTCCGTACGGGATTCGAACCCGTGTTACCGCCGTGAAAAGGCGGTGTCTTAACCCCTTGACCAACGGACCTTCTATCTGTAGCAGATATAACCATTATATCAATTTCTTGCTAATTGTCAATCACTTTTGAGATTTTTTCTCTAAAATATCTTTTAATTTTCTAATTTTTAATCTTGAAATAGGACAACGATGATCTTCATAGAAAACAATTTCTAGATTTTTTCGATCAATCTCTCTAATATTGCCTATATTTACCAAAAATGACTTATGAGGAGAATAAAATCGCTGAGTATGTTTGTCCTTTTCCTGAATATCTGTCATAGTACCGTAAAACTCTTTGGCAAAATTCTTACCAATAATACGTAATTTATGAGAGACTCCTGTCGTTTCAATATACAAAATATCATGGTAAGGGATTTTTAAATCATTTCCCTTGTAATTGTAGTCAAAATAATCCACTACATCTTCATTTTCAAGTAACATACTCTTCGTGTAAAAGATATTTTGCTCAATTCTCTTCTTAAACATCTCATCGTTGATATCCTTATCAACAAAATCTAGGGCTGATACCTGGTATTTATAGGTTAGAGTCGCAAACTCTGATCGACTGGTGATAAAGACGATAATAGCGTAAGGATTGTAATGACGAATGAGCTGAGCCACTTCAAATCCCTTTTTCTCAATTCCATGAATATCAATATCTAGGAAATAAAGCTGATTTACTTCATCGTTTTCAATGTATTCTTCAAATTCACGGACTTTTCCCGTTGTCTTGTATGATATTGGAATATTCGATTCTTTCGAAATTTCATCCAATATTCTCTCTAGTCTCACTTGATGTTCAATAACATCTTCTAAAATTAAAACTTTCATTCAAATTCCCTCTTACATCTAATGATTTGTCTAAATGTACTGCCTTCCATCTCTGTTTCTAAAATAATATTGTTGTACTTATCTAGTAGTTCCTTCACATTATTTAATCCGACTCCGCGATTTCTTCCCTTAGTGGAGAATCCTAAGGCAAATAGATTTCCTGAAGGAGTCATCGTCATTTTACATGAATTCTGAATCACAATCACTGTTTCAGTTTCCATCTTAATAACTGCTACTTCCATCTGCTTTTTATAACTATCAGCCGATCCTTCGACAGCATTGTTCAATAAAACACTCATAATACGAACCAAATCCAATAGTTCAATTGGGAGCTTGGTAATCGTATCTTTTACTTCCAGTGTAAACTCTACACCATTATTTCGAGCATAGACAATGGACTGAGCAACCAAACTTCGTAAAGCTGAATCTTCTATGTTGTTCAAATCAAAGTAAGTGTACTTATCTGAACGCAGTTTGTGATTAGCTTTGACCAAAACTTCATTGTAAACTCTGTCAATTTCTTGTAAATCACCACTGTCAATTGCCATCTGCATGCTGACAAGCATTCCAGCATAGTCATGTCGAAAACCACGGATTTCATTATACAGTCCGACAATTTCGTCTGTATAGTTTTGTAAATGTTTCTGTTCAAATTTCTTCTGCTTCAAAGCAATCTCTTTTTCCATTTGTTCTTTATGCGAATTCATTGCAAAGAAGGTCAAAAGTAACGAGATAAAAACAATAGATGACAAAATACTTCCAAAACTATTCAAATGTTTAACCGTACTTACCATATCTGAAACGAAAGATACAATATGGAGCAGTAGTAAGGCAAAAAATACTTTTTTCAAGAAAGGATAGAGGTAGTCTTTGTCAAAATAGGCTAGTTCCAAATGGAAATAATGAATGATTTTAAGACAACAAAATAGGTCAACACCGTTACAACGAAAAAGAATGGGGCATGATATTGTGAAACAAAATTGTCTCCTGTTATAGAAGAGAAAGTTACGGACAGAAAGTTATGAGTGCTCTCATATAAAAGAGATAGTAGTAAACTTAGGAATAGTCCTCTATCCCTCTCATACTGTTTAATCCATCGAAAATAGGAATATAGGCCCAAAGGAAATAAAAATCTTTCAATCACTATTTCATCTAAATATAGAAGATAAAAGGAAAGTTCAAGTACTGCTTCTACTAGTAATGTATAGAGACCAAAAAAATATAGTTCCTTTGATTTTATTTGACCTTTACAAATTAAACGGTAACTGTGACTAATAATTAAAAAATGACCAATAACTGTCCCAAATCCAAATAAATTCATTACTCTTTCCCCTTATTTTATTACTTTTTTCTTGGGAAAATAAAATCACGGAGGATTTTTGGAAGTCTCATTTCCCCACCTTTAATCTTTTGCAAGTCTTTTTCCTTCAAGGCTACAAACTGTTCCAATTTAACTGTGTTTTTCATAATAAAATCTCCTAAAATGTTTTTTCTTGTAAGCTAACTTACAAAAACCATTATACAAAATGGAATTTCGTTTTAGATAAAATTCTCTCAACTGTCATTTTTTTCTCCCAAAGTGTACTTTTTTAAGAAAAAAGCCGGGAAAATTCCCAGCTTTGCTATTATATTGATCCCAGCAGGATTCGAACCTGCGACCGTTCGCTTAGAAGGCGAATGCTCTATCCAGCTGAGCTATGAGACCTAACACAATTATTCTACCAAAAATTCAATTAAAAGTCAATTTATTTATGATAGGGTGATCCCTGCTGAATCGTAAAAGCGCGATAGATTTGTTCAACAAGAACTAGTCTCATTAACTGATGGGGCAAGGTTAGGCGACCAAAACTGACAGAAAGATTGGCTCTATTTTTTACAGCTGATGACAATCCTAAACTTCCCCCAATAATAAAGGTAAGAGTAGAAAATCCTTTTATAGAAGCTTCTTCTAACTGCTTACTAAATTCTTCTGAAGAGAACATTTTCCCTTCAATAGCTAATGCAATAACAAAATCACGGTCAGCAACTTTTGATAAAATTCTCTGACCTTCTATTTCTAAAATCTTTTGATTTTCTGATTCACTGGCCTTATCTGGTGTTTTTTCATCTGATAACTCAATCATTTCAAACTTAGCAAATCTAGAAATTCGTTTTGAATACTCTGCGATACCATCTTTTAAATACTTTTCTTTCAGTTTCCCAACTGTTACAACTTTAATTTTCATGACTCTATTCTAACATATTCTCTATTTTTTCACATCTTATTCACAAAATAAAAAATAGATTTCAATTAAGAAAATCACAGCTTCAAAAGAGTTATCCACAGTTTGTGTAAAACTTTTGTGTTTAAGTTATAATTAAGCTAGTCAGTTTATACTTTCAGTAATTCAAACATATGGAGGCAAATATGAAACATCTAAAAACATTTTACAAAAAATGGTTTCAATTATTAGTCGTTATCGTCATTAGCTTTTTTAGTGGAGCCTTGGGTAGTTTTTCAATAACTCAACTAACTCAAAAAAGTAGTGTAAACAACTCTAACAACAATAGTACTATTACACAAACTGCCTATAAGAACGAAAATTCAACAACACAGGCTGTTAATAAAGTAAAAGATGCCGTTGTATCCGTTATTACTTATTCAGCAAATAGACAAAATAGCGTATTTGGCAATGATGAGACTGATACAGATTCTCAGCAAATCTCTAGTGAGGGATCTGGCGTTATTTATAAAAAGAATGATAAAGAAGCTTACATCGTCACCAACAATCACGTTATAAATGGCGCTAGCAAAGTAGATATTCGATTATCAGATGGGACTAAAGTACCTGGAGAAATTGTCGGAGCGGATACTTTCTCTGATATTGCTGTCGTCAAAATCTCTTCAGAAAAAGTGACAACAGTAGCTGAATTTGGTGATTCTAGCAAGTTAACCGTAGGAGAAACTGCTATTGCCATTGGTAGTCCGTTAGGTTCTGAATATGCAAATACTGTCACTCAAGGTATCGTATCTAGTCTTAATCGAAATGTATCTTTAAAATCTGAAGATGGACAAGCCATTTCTACAAAAGCCATCCAAACTGATACTGCTATTAATCCAGGTAACTCTGGTGGCCCACTGATCAATATCCAAGGACAGGTTATCGGAATTACCTCAAGTAAAATTGCCACAAATGGAGGAACATCTGTAGAAGGTCTTGGTTTTGCAATCCCTGCAAATGATGCTATCAATATTATTGAACAGTTAGAAAAAAACGGAAAAGTGACGCGTCCAGCTTTGGGAATCCAGATGGTTAATTTATCTAATGTGAGTACAAGCGACATCAGAAGACTCAATATTCCAAGTAATGTTACATCTGGTGTAGTTGTTCGTTCGATACAAAGTAATATGCCTGCCAATGGTCACCTTGAAAAATACGATGTAATTACAAAAGTAGATGACAAAGAGATTGCTTCATCAACAGACTTACAAAGTGCTCTTTACAATCATTCTATCGGAGACACCATTAAGATCACTTACTATCGCAACGGTAAAGAAGAAACTACATCTATTAAACTTGACAAGAGTTCAGGTGATTTAGAATCTTAATTGACATCTATGTAAAGAAAGCTTTACATAAGAGAAAAGATGTGTTAGTGTAGAATCATGGAAAAATTTGAAATGATTTCTATCACAGATATACAAAAAAATCCCTATCAACCCCGAAAAGAATTTGATAGAGAAAAACTAGATGAACTAGCACAGTCTATCAAAGAAAATGGGGTCATTCAACCGATTATTGTTCGTCAATCTCCTGTTATTGGTTATGAAATCCTTGCAGGAGAGAGACGCTATCGGGCTTCACTTTTAGCTGGTCTACGGTCTATCCCAGCTGTTGTTAAACAGATTTCAGACCAAGAGATGATGGTTCAGTCCATTATTGAAAATTTACAGAGAGAAAATTTAAACCCAATAGAAGAAGCACGCGCCTATGAATCTCTCGTAGAGAAAGGATTCACCCATGCTGAAATTGCAGATAAAATGGGCAAGTCTCGTCCATATATCAGCAACTCCATTCGTTTACTTTCCTTGCCAGAACAGATTCTCTCAGAAGTAGAAAATGGCAAACTATCACAAGCCCATGCGCGTTCCCTAGTTGGGTTAAATAAGGAACAACAAGACTATTTCTTTCAACGGATTATAGAAGAAGATATTTCTGTAAGGAAGTTAGAAGCTCTTCTGACAGAGAAAAAACAAAAGAAACAGCAAAAAACGAATCATTTCATACAAAATGAAGAAAAACAGTTAAGAAAACTACTCGGATTAGATGTAGAAATTAAACTATCTAAAAAAGACAGTGGAAAAATCATTATTTCTTTTTCAAATCAAGAAGAATATAGTAGAATTATCAACAGCCTGAAATAAGGCTGTTCTTTTATTTTTTTATCTCACAAGGTTATCCACTATGTTTTTCGATAAAAAGCTTAATAAATCAATAATTTTTTCTTTTATCCCCAACCTGTGGATAAAGTTTGGTAACATTGTGGATTATTTTTCACAGCTTGTGGAAAATTCTTGCTATCTATGGTAAAATATCTCTAGTATTAAACTTTTAAATAGTAAAGGAGGAGAAAAGATTGAAAGAAAAACAATTTTGGAATCGTATATTAGAATTTGCACAAGAAAGACTGACTCGATCCATGTATGATTTCTATGCTATTCAAGCTGAACTCATCAAGGTAGAGGAAAATGTTGCCACTATATTTCTACCTCGCTCTGAAATGGAAATGGTCTGGGAAAAACAACTAAAAGATATTATTGTAGTAGCTGGTTTTGAAATTTATGACGCTGAAATAACTCCCCACTATATTTTCACCAAACCTCAAGATACGACTAGCTCACAAGTTGAAGAAGCTACAAATTTAACTCTTTATGACTATAGTCCAAAGTTAGTATCTATTCCTTATTCAGATACGGGATTAAAAGAAAAGTATACCTTTGATAACTTTATTCAAGGGGATGGAAATGTTTGGGCTGTATCAGCCGCTTTAGCTGTCTCTGAAGATTTGGCTCTGACCTATAACCCTCTTTTTATCTATGGAGGACCAGGCCTTGGTAAGACTCACTTATTAAACGCTATTGGAAATGAAATTCTAAAAAATATTCCAAATGCACGTGTCAAATACATACCTGCTGAAAGCTTTATTAATGACTTTCTTGATCACCTAAGACTTGGGGAAATGGAAAAATTTAAAAAAACCTATCGTAGTCTTGATCTTTTGTTAATCGATGATATCCAGTCACTCAGCGGAAAAAAAGTCGCAACTCAGGAAGAATTTTTCAATACCTTTAACGCCCTTCATGACAAGCAAAAACAGATTGTCCTAACCAGTGATCGTAGTCCAAAACATTTAGAAGGGCTCGAGGAGAGGCTTGTCACGCGCTTTAGTTGGGGATTGACACAAACTATCACACCCCCTGACTTTGAAACACGCATTGCCATTTTACAAAGTAAAACGGAACATTTAGGCTACAATTTCCAAAGTGATACTCTAGAATACCTAGCTGGGCAATTTGATTCAAATGTTCGAGATCTTGAGGGAGCCATAAACGACATCACTTTAATTGCCAGAGTAAAAAATATCAAGGATATCACTATTGATATTGCTGCAGAAGCTATTAGAGCTCGAAAACAAGATGTTAGCCAAATGCTCGTCATCCCAATTGACAAAATCCAAAATGAAGTTGGTAACTTCTATGGAGTTAGTGTCAAAGAAATGAAGGGAAGCAGACGCCTTCAAAACATTGTGTTAGCCCGTCAAGTAGCCATGTATTTATCTAGAGAACTAACAGATAATAGTCTTCCAAAAATTGGGAAGGAATTTGGTGGAAAAGATCATACAACAGTTATTCATGCCCATGCTAAAATTAAATCTTTGATTGATGAAGACGATAATTTACGCTTAGAAATTGAATCAATCAAAAAGAAAATCAAATAAGTTGTGGATAACTTTTACTTTATTATCTTTTTTATCCACATTTTTTAAACAAGCCAAAAAACTTGATATGACTTGTTTAAAGTCTGTTTTCCACAGATTTCACAGACTCTATTATTACTATTATCCTTCTAATACTAAAAATAAATAAAGGAGAATCCATGATTCATTTTTCAATTAATAAAAATTTATTTCTACAAGCCTTAAATACAACTAAAAGAGCTATTAGTTCTAAAAATGCCATTCCTATTTTATCAACTGTCAAAATTGACGTGACCAATGAAGGTGTTACTTTAATTGGTTCAAATGGTCAAATTTCAATTGAAAATTTTATTTCTCAAAAAAATGAAGATGCTGGTCTATTAATTACTTCTTTAGGTTCGATCCTTCTTGAAGCTTCTTTCTTTATCAATGTGGTATCTAGCCTACCTGATGTAACTCTTGATTTTAAAGAAATTGAACAAAATCAAATTGTTTTAACCAGCGGCAAATCAGAAATTACCTTAAAAGGAAAAGATAGTGAACAGTATCCACGAATCCAAGAAATTTCAGCAAGCACTCCTTTGGTTCTTGAAACAAAATTGCTCAAGAAAATTATCAATGAAACAGCTTTTGCTGCAAGTACACAAGAAAGTCGTCCAATTTTAACAGGTGTTCATTTTGTATTGAGTCAGCATAAGGAGCTAAAAACAGTGGCAACAGACTCTCATCGTCTAAGCCAGAAAAAATTAATGCTTGAGAAAAATAGTGATGATTTTGATGTCGTGATTCCTAGCCGTTCTCTACGCGAATTTTCAGTGGTATTTACAGATGATATCGAAACTGTAGAGATTTTCTTTGCCAATAACCAAATCCTCTTTAGAAGCGAAAATATTAGCTTCTATACTCGTCTCCTAGAAGGAAACTATCCTGATACAGATCGCTTGATTCCAACAGACTTTAACACTACTATTACTTTTGATGTGGTAAACTTACGCCAGTCAATGGAGCGTGCTCGTCTTTTATCAAGTGCGACTCAAAATGGTACTGTGAAACTTGAAATTAAAGGTGGTATTGTTAGCGCCCATGTTCACTCTCCAGAAGTTGGTAAAGTAAACGAAGAAATCGATACTGATCAGGTTACTGGTGAAGATTTGACCATTAGTTTCAACCCAACTTACTTAATTGATTCTCTTAAAGCTTTAAATAGCGAAAAGGTTACCATTAGCTTTATCTCAGCTGTTCGTCCATTTACTCTTGTGCCAGCAGATACTGACGAAGACTTCATGCAGCTCATTACACCAGTTCGTACAAATTAAGTGAAAGAGGTTGAGCTTAGCTCGCCTCTTTTATGATATAATCGAAAAAGAAAAGGAGAATAGTATGTATCAAGTTGGAAATTTTGTTGAAATGAAAAAACCACATGCTTGCACCATCAAGTCAACAGGAAAAAAAGCTAATCGTTGGGAAATTACACGTGTAGGAGCAGATATCAAAATCAAATGCAGTAATTGTGACCATGTTGTCATGATGGGACGCTATGATTTTGATCGAAAAATGAATAAAATTATTGACTGAGAACCCTTAGTTAGAGGGTTAGCAAGTTTTCCCTTTTTGTGTTATAATATTAGGGATTGAAATGAAAACGGAGAATGAGAAATATGGCTTTGACAGCAGGTATCGTTGGTTTGCCAAACGTTGGTAAATCAACACTATTTAATGCAATTACAAAAGCAGGAGCAGAGGCAGCAAACTACCCATTTGCGACGATTGATCCAAACGTTGGAATGGTTGAAGTTCCAGATGAACGCCTACAAAAACTAACTGAAATGATTACTCCTAAAAAGACAGTGCCAACAACATTTGAATTTACAGATATTGCAGGGATTGTAAAAGGAGCTTCAAAAGGAGAAGGGCTAGGGAATAAATTCTTGGCCAATATTCGTGAAGTAGATGCGATTGTTCACGTAGTTCGTGCTTTTGATGATGAAAATGTGATGCGCGAGCAAGGACGTGAAGACGCCTTTGTAGATCCACTTGCCGATATTGACACCATTAACCTAGAATTGATTCTTGCTGACTTAGAATCGGTGAACAAACGATATGCGCGTGTAGAAAAGATGGCACGTACGCAAAAAGATAAAGAATCAGTAGCTGAGTTTAATGTTCTTCAAAAGATTAAACCAGTCCTTGAAGATGGGAAATCAGCTCGAACTATTGAATTTACAGATGAGGAACAAAAGGTTGTAAAAGGTCTTTTCCTTTTGACGACTAAACCAGTGCTCTATGTTGCTAATGTTGACGAGGATGTGGTTTCAGAACCTGACTCTATCAACTATGTCAAACAAATTCGTGAATTTGCAGCGACAGAAAATGCTGAAGTAGTCGTCATTTCTGCGCGTGCTGAGGAAGAAATTTCTGAATTGGACGATGAAGATAAAAAAGAGTTTCTTGAAGCCATTGGTTTGACAGAATCAGGTGTAGATAAGTTGACGCGTGCAGCTTACCACTTGCTTGGATTGGGAACTTACTTCACAGCTGGTGAAAAAGAAGTTCGCGCTTGGACTTTCAAACGTAGTATGAAGGCTCCTCAAGCAGCTGGGATTATCCACTCAGACTTTGAAAAAGGATTTATTCGTGCAGTAACCATGTCATATGAGGATTTAGTGAAATACGGATCTGAAAAGGCCGTAAAAGAAGCTGGACGCTTGCGTGAAGAAGGAAAAGAATATATCGTTCAAGATGGCGATATCATGGAATTCCGCTTTAATGTCTAAAAAATTAATAAATGGTGTCAATTAGGTTGGAAAAAAATTCCAACCCTTTTGGCTTTTGAAAGGAAAAATAAATGACCAAATTACTTGTAGGCTTGGGAAATCCAGGGGATAAATATTTTGAAACAAAACACAATGTTGGTTTCATGTTGATTGACCAACTAGCGAAAAAACAAAATGTCACTTTTACACACGATAAGATATTTCAAGCAGACCTAGCATCCTTTTTCTTCAATGGAGAAAAAATTTATCTGGTTAAACCAACGACCTTTATGAATGAAAGTGGAAAAGCAGTTCATGCTTTATTAACTTACTATGGTTTGGATATTGAAGATTTACTTATCATTTACGATGACCTTGACATGGAAGTTGGAAAGATTCGTTTAAGAGCAAAGGGCTCAGCAGGTGGTCACAATGGTATTAAGTCTATTATTCAACATATTGGAACTCAGGTCTTTAACCGTGTTAAGATTGGAATTGGGAGACCTAAAAATGGTATGTCAGTTGTTCACCATGTTTTGAGTACCTTTGACAGGGATGATTATATCGGTATTTTACAGTCTATTGACAAGGTTGACGATTCTGTAAACTACTATTTACAAGAGAAAAATTTTGAGAAAACAATGCAGAGGTATAATGGATAAATGGTGACCTTATTAGATTTATTCTCAGAAAATAATCAGATCAAAAAATGGCATCAAAATTTAACAGATAAGAAAAGACAACTGATACTTGGTTTATCAACGTCTACTAAGTCTCTTGCAATTGCAAGCAGTTTAGAAAAAGAAGATAAGATTGTATTGTTGACGTCAACTTATGGAGAAGCAGAAGGACTTGTTAGTGATCTTCTATCTATCTTGGGTGAGGAACTTGTCTATCCATTTTTGGTAGATGATACTCCTATGGTGGAGTTTTTGATGTCTTCACAAGAAAAAATCATTTCACGGGTTGAAGCCTTGCGTTTTTTGACTGATTCATCTAAGAGAGGGATTTTAGTTTGTAATATCGCAGCAAGTCGATTGATTTTACCGTCTCCCAATGTATTCAAAGATAGTATTGTAAAAATCTCACTTGGTGAAGAATATGATCAACACGCGCTTATCCATCAGTTAAAGGAAATTGGCTATCGAAAAGTTACACAAGTACAAACTCAAGGCGAATTTAGTCTGCGAGGAGATATTTTAGATATTTTTGAAATATCCCAGTTAGAACCTTGCCGAATTGAGTTTTTTGGTGATGAAATTGATGGTATCAGGTCATTTGAAGTAGAAACACAATTATCGAAAGAAAATAAGACAGAACTCACAATCTTTCCAGCTAGCGACATACTTTTGAGAGAAAATGATTATCAACGAGGTCAGTCAGCTTTAGAAAAACAGATTTCAAAAACGTTATCACCTATTTTAAAATCATACTTAGAAGAAATTCTTTCAAGTTTTCACCAAAAACAAATGCATTCTGATTCACGGAAATTTTTATCTTTATGCTATGATAAGACATGGACTGTATTTGATTATATTGAAAAAAACATACCAATATTCTTTGATGATTATCAAAAATTGATGAATCAGTATGAAGTCTTTGAAAGAGAATTAGCGCAGTACTTTACAGAAGAATTACAGAATAGTAAAGCATTTTCTGATATGCAGTATTTTGCTGATATTGAACAAATCTATAAAAAACAAAGTCCGGTGACTTTTTTCTCTAATCTTCAAAAGGGACTAGGAAATCTCAAGTTTGACCAAATTTATCAATTTAATCAATATCCTATGCAGGAGTTTTTCAATCAATTTTCTTTTTTAAAAGAAGAAATTGAACGATACAAAAAAATGGATTACACTATTATCCTGCAATCTAGCAATTCAATGGGAAGTAAAACATTGGAGGATATGTTAGAGGAATATCAGATTAAATTGGATTCCAGAGATAAGTCAAGAATCTATCAACAATCTGTAAACTTAATTGAGAGTAACCTAAGACATGGTTTTCATTTTGTAGATGAAAAGATTTTATTGATAACTGAACATGAGATTTTTCAAAAGAAATTGAAACGTCGTTTTCGAAGACAGCATGTTTCAAACGCAGAGAGATTAAAAGATTACAATGAACTTGAAAAAGGAGATTACGTTGTTCACCATATTCATGGGATTGGTCAATATCTAGGAATTGAAACAATTGAAATCAAGGGGATTCACCGTGATTATGTTAGTGTTCAATACCAAAACGGGGATCAAATCTCTATCCCAGTAGAACAGATTCATCTACTGTCTAAATATGTTTCAAGTGATGGGAAAGCTCCAAAGCTCAATAAATTAAATGACGGTCATTTTAAAAAGGCCAAGCAAAAGGTTAAGAACCAGGTAGAGGATATAGCTGACGATTTAATTAAACTCTACTCTGAACGTAACCAGTTGAAGGGTTTTGCTTTTTCAGCTGATAATGAAGATCAAGATGCCTTTGATGATGCTTTCCCTTATGTTGAAACGGATGATCAACTTCGTAGTATTGAGGAAATCAAGAGAGATATGCAGGCTTCTCAGCCAATGGATAGACTTTTAGTTGGGGATGTTGGTTTTGGAAAGACTGAAGTTGCTATGCGTGCAGCCTTTAAGGCAGTCAATGATCACAAACAGGCTGTCGTCTTAGTTCCGACGACGGTTTTAGCGCAACAGCACTATACAAATTTTAAGGAACGATTCCAAAATTTTGCAGTTAATATTGATGTATTGAGTCGCTTTAGAAGTAAAAAAGAGCAGACTGAAACACTTGAAAAATTAAAAAACGGTCAAGTTGATATTTTGATTGGAACCCATCGTGTTTTGTCAAAAGATGTTGTGTTTGCTGATTTGGGCTTGATGATTATTGATGAAGAACAACGATTTGGTGTCAAGCACAAGGAAACCTTGAAAGAGTTGAAGAAACAAGTGGATGTCCTAACTTTGACCGCTACGCCAATCCCTCGTACCCTCCATATGTCTATGTTGGGAATCAGAGATTTGTCTGTTATTGAAACTCCGCCGACTAATCGTTATCCTGTTCAGACATATGTTTTGGAAAAGAATGATAGTGTCATTCGTGATGCTGTTTTGCGTGAAATGGAGCGTGGAGGTCAAGTTTACTACCTTTACAACAAAGTTGACACGATTGACCAGAAGGTTTCAGAATTACAGGAGTTGATTCCAGAGGCTTCGATTGGTTATGTTCATGGTAGAATGAGTGAAATCCAGTTGGAAAATACTCTACTAGACTTTATTGAGGGACAATACGATATCTTGGTGACGACTACCATTATTGAGACAGGGGTGGACATTCCAAATGCCAATACTTTGTTTATTGAAAATGCGGACCATATGGGTTTGTCAACCTTGTATCAGTTAAGAGGAAGAGTCGGTCGTAGTAATCGTATTGCTTATGCCTATCTCATGTATCGTCCAGAAAAATCAATCAGTGAAGTCTCTGAAAAGAGATTAGAGGCAATCAAAGGATTTACAGAATTGGGCTCTGGATTTAAGATTGCTATGCGAGATCTTTCGATTCGTGGAGCAGGGAATCTCCTAGGAAAATCCCAGTCTGGTTTCATTGATTCTGTTGGTTTTGAATTGTATTCACAGTTACTAGAGGAAGCTATTGCTAAACGAAACGGTAATGCTAACGCTAACACAAGAACCAAAGGGAATGCTGAGTTGATTTTGCAAATTGATGCCTATCTTCCTGATACTTATATTTCTGACCAACGACATAAGATTGAAATTTACAAGAAAATTCGTCAAATTGACAGCCGTGTCAATTATGAAGAGTTACAAGAGGAGTTGATAGACCGTTTTGGAGAATACCCAGATGTAGTTGCTTATCTTTTAGAGATTGGTTTAGTCAAGTCATATTTGGACAAGGTCTTTGTTCAACGTGTGGAAAGAAAAGATAATAAAATTACAATTCAATTTGAAAAAGTCACTCAACGACTGTTTTTAGCTCAAGATTATTTTAAATCTTTATCCGCAACGAACTTAAAAGCAGGCATCGCTGAGAATAAGGGATCAATGGAGCTTGTATTTGATGTCCGAAATAAGAAAGATTATGAAATTTTAGAAGGTCTGCTGATTTTTGGAGAAAGTTTATTAGAGATAAAAGAGTCTAAGAAAGAAAATTCCATTTGATATTTTTCTTCTATAAAATAGATAAAAATGGTACAATAATAAATTGAGGTAATAAGTATGAGATTAGATAAATATTTAAAAGTATCGCGAATTATCAAGCGTCGTACAGTCGCAAAGGAAGTAGCAGATAAAGGTAGAATCAAGGTTAATGGAATCTTGGCCAAAAGTTCAACGGACTTGAAAGTTAATGACCAAGTTGAAATTCGCTTTGGCAATAAGTTGCTACTTGTAAAAGTACTGGAGATGAAAGATAGTACAAAAAAAGAAGATGCAGCAGGCATGTATGAAATTATCAGTGAAACACGGGTAGAAGAAAATGTCTAAAAATATTGTACAATTGAATAATTCTTTTATTCAAAATGAACACCAACGTCGTCGCTACCTGATGAAAGAACGACAAAAACGGAATCGTTTTATGGGGTGGGTATTGATTTTGATTATGCTATTATTTATCTTGCCAACTTTTAATTTAGCGCAGAGCTATCAGCAATTACTCCAAAGACGTCAGCAATTAGCAGACTTGCAAACTCAGTATCAAACCTTGAGTGATGAAAAGGATAAGGAGACAGCATTTGCTACCAAGTTGAAAGATGAGGATTATGCTGCCAAATATACACGAGCGAAGTACTATTATTCTAAGTCGAGGGAAATAGTTTATACGATTCCTGACTTGCTTCAAAGGTGATAAAATGGAAAATCTATTAGATGTAATTGAGCAATTTTTGAGTTTATCAGATGAAAAGCTGGAAGAATTGGCTGATAAAAATCAATTATTGCGTTTACAAGAAGAAAAGGAAAGGAAGAATGCGTAAATTCTTAATTATTTTGTTGCTACCGAGTTTTTTGACCATCTCAAAAGTCGTTAGCACAGAAAAAGAAGTCGTCTATACTTCGAAAGAAATTTATTACCTTTCACAATCTGACTTTGGTATTTATTTTAGAGAAAAGCTAAGTTCTCCTATGGTTTATGGAGAAGTTCCTGTCTATGCGAATGAAGATTTAGTAGTGGAATCTGGAAAATTGACTCCTAAAACAAGTTTTCAAATAACCGAGTGGCGCTTAAATAAACAAGGAATTCCGGTATTTAAGCTATCAAATCATCAATTTATAGCTGCGGACAAACGATTTTTATATGATCAGTCAGAGGTAACTTCAACAATAAAAAAAGTATGGTTAGAATCTGACTTTAAACTGTATAATAGCCCTTATGATTTAAAAGAAGTGAAATCATCCTTATCAGCTTATTCGCAAGTATCAATCGACAAAACCATGTTTGTAGAAGGAAGAGAATTTCTACATATTGATCAGGTTGGATGGGTAGCTAAAGAATCAACTTCTGAAGAAGATAATCGGATGAGTAAAGTCCAAGAAATGTTATCGGAAAAATATCAGAAGGATTCATTCTCTATTTATGTTAAGCAACTGACTACTGGAAAAGAAGCAGGTATCAATCAAGATGAAAAGATGTATGCAGCTAGCGTTTTGAAACTCCCTTATCTCTATTATGCGCAAGAAAAAATAAATGATGGTCTTTATCAGTTAGATACGACTGTAAAATACGTATCTGCAGTCAATGATTTTCCAGGTTCTTATAAACCAGAGGGAAGTGGTAGTCTTCCTAAAAAAGAGGATAATAAAGAGTATTCTCTCAAGGACTTAATCACAAAAGTATCTAAAGAATCTGATAATGTAGCTCATAATCTATTGGGTTATTACATTTCAAACCAATCTGATGCCACATTCAAATCCAAGATGTCTGCCATTATGGGAGATGATTGGAATCCAAAAGAAAAATTGATTTCTTCCAAGATGGCCGGGAAGGTCATGGAAGCTATTTATAATCAAAATGGATTTGTGCTAGAGTCTTTGACTAAAACAGATTTTGATAATCAGCGAATTGCCAAAGGTGTTTCTGTGAAGGTAGCTCATAAAATTGGGGATGCGGACGAATTTAAGCATGATACGGGTGTTATCTACGCAGATTTTCCATTTATTCTTTCTATTTTCACTAAGAATTCTGATTATGATACGATTTCTCAGATAGCCAAGGATGTTTATGAGGTTCTAAAATGAGAGAACAAGATTTTTTAAATCATTTTCTCAAGAGAGGATATTTTAAAAAGCATACTAAGGTGGTGCTAGCTCTTTCTGGTGGATTAGATTCTATGTTTCTATTTAAGGTATTGTTTACTTATCAAAAAGAGTTAGAGATTGAATTGATTCTGGCTCATGTGAATCATAAGCAGAGAATTGAATCAGATTGGGAAGAACAGGAATTAAGGAAGTTGGCTGCTGAATCTGGACTTCCTATTTATGTCAGCAATTTTTCAGGAGAATTTTCAGAAGCGCGTGCACGAAATTTTCGCTATGATTTTTTTCAAGAGGTCATGAAAAAGACAGGTGCGACAGCCTTAGTCACTGCCCACCATGCGGATGACCAGGTGGAAACGATTTTGATGCGCTTGATTCGAGGTACTCGCTTGCGCTATCTATCAGGAATTAAGGAGAAGCAAGTAGTCGGAGAGATAGAAATCATTCGTCCCTTCTTGCATTTTCAGAAAAAAGACTTTCCATCAATTTTTCACTTTGAAGATACATCAAATCAGGAGAATCATTATTTTCGAAATCGTATTCGAAACTCTTACTTACCAGAATTGGAAAAAGAAAATCCTCGATTTAGGGATGCAATCTTAGGCATTGGCAATGAAATTTTAGATTATGATTTGGCAATAGCTGAATTATCTAACAATATTAATGTGGAAGATTTACAGCAGTTATTTTCTTACTCTGAGTCTACACAAAGAGTTTTACTTCAAACTTATCTGAATCGTTTTCCAGATTTGAATCTTACAAAAGCTCAGTTTGCTGAAGTTCAGCAGATTTTAAAATCTAAAAGCCAGTATCGTCATCCGATTAAAAATGGCTATGAATTGATAAAAGAGTACCAACAGTTTCAGATTTGTAAAATCAGTCCGCAGGCTGATGAAAAGGAAGATGAACTTGTGTTACACTATCAAAATCAGGTAGCTTATCAAGGATATTTATTTTCTTTTGGACTTCCATTAGAAGGTGAATCAATTCAACAAATACCTGTTTCACGTGAAACATCCATACACATTCGTCATCGAAAAACAGGAGATGTTTTGCTTCAAAATGGGCATAGAAAAAAACTCAGACGTTTATTTATTGATTTGAAAATCCCTATGGAAAAGCGAAAATCTGCTCTGATTATTGAGCAATTTGGTGAAATTGTCTCAATTTTGGGAATTGCGACCAGTAATTTGAGTAAAAACACGAAAAATGATATAATGAACACTGTACTTTATATAGAAAAAATAGATAGGTAAAAAAATGTTAGAAAACGATATTAAAAAAATTCTCGTTTCACACGATGAAATTACAGAAGCTGCTAAAAAATTAGGTGCTCAACTCACTAAAGACTATGCAGGAAAAAATCCAATCTTAGTCGGGATTTTAAAAGGATCTATTCCTTTTATGGCTGAATTGGTTAAACATATTGATACACATATTGAAATGGACTTCATGATGGTTTCTAGCTACCATGGTGGAACAGCAAGTAGTGGTGTTATCAATATTAAACAAGATGTGACTCAAGATATCAAAGGAAGACATGTTCTATTTGTAGAAGATATCATTGATACAGGTCAAACTTTGAAGAATTTGCGAGATATGTTTATTGCAAGAGAAGCAGCTTCTGTTAAGATTGCAACCTTGTTGGATAAACCAGAAGGACGTGTTGTAGAAATTGAGGCAGACTATACCTGCTTTACTATCCCAAATGAGTTTGTAGTAGGTTATGGTTTAGACTACAAAGAAAATTATCGTAATCTTCCTTATGTTGGAGTATTGAAAGAAGAAGTGTATTCAAATTAGAAAGAATAATTTTTAATGAAAAAACAAAATAATGGTTTAATTAAAAATCCATTTCTATGGTTATTACTTATTTTTTTCCTAGTTACAGCTTACCAGTATTTTAGTACAGGTAGTGTTGCAGGGAAAAGTGAGCAAATTAATTATACAGAATTGGTAAAAGAAATTACCGATGACAATGTAAAAGAATTAACCTACCAACCAAATGGCAGTGTTATCGAAGTTTCGGGTGTTTATAAAAATCCTAAAACAAGTAGAGAAGAAACAGGCATTCAGTTTTTCACGCCATCTGTTACTAAGGTAGAGAAATTTACCAGCACTATTCTTCCTGCAGATACTACCGTATCAGAATTGCAAAAACTTGCTACTGACCATAAAGCAGAAGTAACTGTTAAGCATGAAAGTTCAAGTGGTATGTGGATTAATCTACTCGTATCCATTGTGCCATTTGGAATTCTATTCTTCTTCCTATTCTCTATGATGGGAAATATGGGAGGAGGAAATGGCCGTAATCCAATGAGTTTTGGACGTAGTAAGGCTAAAGCTGCAAATAAAGAAGATATTAAAGTAAGATTTTCAGATGTTGCTGGAGCTGAGGAAGAAAAACAAGAACTAGTTGAAGTTGTTGAATTCTTAAAAGATCCAAAACGATTTACAAAACTTGGGGCTCGTATTCCAGCAGGTGTCCTTCTGGAGGGACCTCCGGGAACAGGTAAAACTTTGCTTGCTAAAGCAGTCGCCGGAGAAGCAGGTGTTCCATTCTTGAGTATCTCAGGTTCTGATTTTGTAGAAATGTTTGTCGGAGTTGGAGCTAGTCGTGTTCGTTCTCTTTTTGAAGATGCCAAAAAAGCAGCGCCAGCTATCATCTTTATCGATGAAATTGATGCTGTTGGTCGCCAACGTGGTGTCGGCCTCGGTGGAGGAAATGATGAACGTGAGCAAACCTTGAACCAACTCTTGATTGAGATGGATGGTTTTGAGGGAAATGAAGGGATTATCGTCATTGCTGCGACAAACCGTTCAGATGTACTAGACCCTGCCCTTTTACGTCCAGGACGTTTTGATAGAAAAGTATTGGTTGGTCGCCCTGATGTTAAAGGTCGTGAAGCAATCTTGAAAGTTCATGCTAAGAACAAGCCTTTAGCAGAAGATGTTGATTTGAAATTAGTGGCTCAACAAACTCCAGGCTTTGTTGGTGCTGATTTAGAGAATGTCTTGAATGAAGCAGCCTTGGTTGCTGCTCGTCGCAATAAATCGATAATTGATGCTTCAGATATTGATGAAGCAGAAGATAGAGTGATTGCTGGACCTTCTAAGAAAGATAAGACAGTTTCACAAAAAGAACGTGAATTGGTTGCCTACCATGAGGCAGGACATACCATTGTTGGCCTAGTCTTATCGAATGCCCGCGTTGTTCATAAGGTTACAATTGTACCAAGAGGCCGTGCAGGCGGATACATGATTGCACTTCCTAAAGAAGATCAAATGCTTCTATCTAAAGAAGATATGAAAGAGCAATTGGCTGGCTTAATGGGTGGACGTGTAGCTGAAGAAATTATCTTTAATGTCCAAACTACAGGAGCTTCAAACGACTTTGAACAGGCGACACAAATGGCGCGTGCAATGGTTACAGAGTACGGTATGAGTGAAAAACTTGGCCCAGTACAATATGAAGGAAATCATGCCATGTTTGGTGCACAGAGTCCTCAAAAATCAATTTCAGAACAAACAGCTTATGAAATTGACGAAGAGGTTCGTTTATTATTGAATGAAGCACGAAATAAAGCTGCTGAAATTATTCAGTCAAATCGTGAAACTCACAAGTTGATTGCAGAAGCACTATTGAAATACGAAACATTGGATAGTACACAAATTAAATCTCTCTATGAAACAGGAAAGATGCCTGAAGCAGTAGAAGAGGAATCTCATGCATTATCTTATGATGAAGTAAAGTCAAAAATGAATGATGAAAAATAACCCAAAGAGAGGCAAGACCTCTCTTTTTTGTGCAGTTGAGGAGCTAAAGGGTGCAGAATGGATGAAATGTACCAAAAGTGTTTCTAATCTGTTAGACTGTATCTAGAAAGGGGAAAATTATGATTAAAGAATTGTATGAAGAAGTCCAAGGAACTGTGTATAAGTGTAGAAATGAATATTACCTTCATTTATGGGAATTGTCGGATTGGGACCAAGAGGGAATGATATGTCTATATGAATTGATTAGTAAAGAAGAAGGATTAGTAGAAGATATCTCTCGTTTAAGGAAATATTTTAAGACTAAGTTTCGGAATCGAATTCTAGACTATATCCGTAAACAAGAAAGCTACAAACGAAGATATAATAAAGAACCATATGAAGAAGTAGGTGAGATTAGTCATCGTATAAGTGAGGGAGGTCTGTGGATAGATGACTATTATCTCTTTTATGAAACACTAAGAGATTATAGAAACAAACAAAGTAAAGAGAAACAAGAAGAGCTAGAACGCATTTTAAGAAATGAACGATTCCGAGGGCGTCAAAGAGTGTTAAGAGACTTACGTATTGTGTTTAAAGAGTTTGACATCCGTAGCCGGTAAGAAGCAATGCAAAAAAATGAAAAAAATAGGAAAAGGTGTGTCAATCGAAAGTGATGATGCCCCAAAAAATGGTGAGATTGAGGGCAATTATTTTGCTTTCATTTGACACGAGGAACCCTTGAAGCTGTTTTTTCAGCTAAACCAAGGCTAGTCTTAGCCTTGGCTCTCTAGCCTCACAACTCCAAGCCTCTTATCAAATGAAATGCTTGTCTTAGACTCCTTACTTTCTCTCTCCTAAATGT